>CALMTJ010000101.1:0-395 GCA_937872715.1 uncultured Methylobacteriaceae bacterium | reverse complement strand
ATCCTCATCCGCGAAAGCCCGACGCGGCCTTCGACCAGGGTGCGGCCGGCCCGGAGGCGGCCTCGCCCTTCGCGGTCCTCGCCGGCCTGAAGCGCGGCGAGTGAGCGGGGCCGTCGTCAGGCGGCCGGGCCTCGGCGGGATCGGGCGCGCTTGGGCGCGGGCCGCCGCGCCACGGACAGGGCGAGCTCGGCCCAGGGCCGCATCGCCTCGGGATCCTCGAGCGCGTCGGACGGGGCCGTCCAGTAGCCGATGCTCACCGGCTGACCGCGACGCTCGTAGGTGAATTGCCGCGAGCCGGCCAGGGCGAACCTGGCCGCGGTGACGGGATCCGCCTTGAGGTAGAGCTCCCCGCCGATCACGACGGCGAAGGTCCGCTCGTCCCGGGAAATCCCGAG
>CALMTJ010000100.1 GCA_937872715.1 uncultured Methylobacteriaceae bacterium | reverse complement strand
CCACGCCGTCGTCGATGTGGAACTTGGCCAGGATGTCGTAGTTCCCGGCCGTCGAGTAGATCTCGGAGGCGATCTCGCGGTCGGCGAGCGCGCTCGCCACCGGATAGGTCTTGCCCAGCCGGCACTTGATCTCGACGAAGAAGGTCTGCATCGCGCTCTCGGGGACGGCCGGCGCATGGTCTAGCCGAGCCGCCGGGCCTCTTCAACGCGGGCCGGTCGCGAGCCGCCGGCCCGCCTCGCCCACCACAGCGTCGCGATGACCCGCCAGGCCGGACGCTCGATTCGCGAGCGGAACGGATCGTAGCCGGGCTTCTCCATGTCCGCGAGGTAGCCGGGCACGAGGGCGACCGGCAGGAAGGCGGGCTCGGAGCCGAGGGCCGGGAGATGGGCGCGGGCCCGCTCGAGGTGATGCCGCGCCAGATTCCGTAGGTCGGCCAGGGCGGCGGTCACGCCGGGGCCGCCACGCCCGCGGATGATGTCGTCCCGCGTCACCCCGTGCCGGGAGAGGATGTCGCCCGGCAAGTAGAGCTGCCCGCGTCCCGCGTGCCAGGGCAGCGCCCGCATGAGCCCGGTGATCCCCTGGGCGAGACCCGCATGGCCGGCCGCCTCGGCGAGGCGGGGGGCCTCCGGGCCGTTCGTGACGAGCGCCGCGAGCTGAATCAGGACGGAGGCCGTCTCGCCGAGATAGCCTTCGAGGTCCGCAGCGGCCGGCATCGGGTCGTCGTAGAGGTCGAACTCGCGGGCGTCGATCAGGTTGAGGAGCGCCTGGCGGGGCAGGGCGAAGCGCCGGATCGCCTCGTCGAGCGCGGCCGCGACCGGGTTCGCCTCGACGTCGCCCCGGGCGGCCCCGGTCAGGGCGTCCCGCCACCATTGCAGCCGGATCTCGCCGGGCAGCGGATGGGTGATCCCGTCCCGCACCCCGGCGATCTCGGACGAGAAGGCGTAGAGCGCGAACAGCGCGTCGCGGCTCGGCGCCGGAGCCAGGAGCGTCGCGAAGTAGCGGTCCGGATCCTGCGCCCTGACCAGCGCCTCGCAATGTCTCCTGGCGCCGGAGAGGGCGGACGTCACGCGGGACCCACGAACACCGCCGTCACTCCACCGCGATCAGGGCGGCGCCGACGCGGCGATTCTCGGCCAGCATCACGTTGTAGGTGCGGGCGGCGGCCCCGGTCTGCATGCCGTCGACGGAGATGCCGGCCTCCCGGAAGGGACGCCGAAGGGCGTCCGGCACGGGCGCGATCTCGGCGCCGGTGCCGATCAGGAGCACGTCGAGCCTGGGCTCCTCCCGGAGGGCGAGCGCGAGGTCGTGCGGCTGAAGGAGCGAGATGGACGAGACCGGCCATGCCGAGATGCCGGACGGCAGGGCGAGGATCGACCCGACATGCGACATGCCGGAGAAGCGGAAGCCGCCCCGGCCGTAGGCGTCGATGGGAGAGCGGCCCGGGACGAAGCCGGGCGCTTGCACCGCCCCCGAGGCGCTCACTCCGCCGGCTGCGGCAGCGCCGCGTCCCGTGCTCCGGCCCTGCTGCGGCCAGTCTGCAGCCCGATATAGAGGAGCACGGGCGAGGACACGAAGATCGCCGAATAGGTGCAGATCACGACGCCGGCCAGCATGACCTGGGCGAAGCCCTCGATCGCGCGCCCGCCGAACAGGACGAGCGCCAGGAGCGACAGGAACGTCGTGGTCGCCGTCATCACCGTCCGGGACATGGTGGAGTTGATGGACAGGTTCAGCAGCTCCTCCACCGGCATCTGCTTGTAGCGGCGGAGCAGCTCCCGCGTCCGGTCGAACACCACGACCGTCTCGTTCAGCGAATAGCCGACGATGGTCAGGATGGCGGCGATAGAGGTCATGTTGAACTCGTGGCGCGTGACCACGAAGAAGCCGATCGTCAGGACGATGTCGTGGAGCGTCCCAATGATGGCCGCGACCGCGAGCTCCCGCTCGAAGCGGAACCAGAGATAGGCGAGGACGGCGAAGACGGACAGGATGATCCCGATCGTCCCCGACTGGACGAGCTCGCCGGAGACGCGCGGACCGACGGTCTCGACGCGCTGGAAGTCGTAATCGGAGGTGAAGGCCGCGCGCGCCTTGTCTACGACCGCGCCCTGCGCCGCCTCGCCGCCCGGCTGGATCGGGAAGCGCAGGGAGACGCCGCCCTCACGACCGAATTCCTGGACCTCCACGTCGCCGAAGCCGAAGCCGTTCGCGCCGCTTCGCACCGCGCCCGTGTCGGACCGGCCCGTCTTCGACTGCATCTCGATGAGGGTGCCGCCCTTGAAATCGACGCCGAAATTCAGCCCGATCGTCACGAAGACGAGGAGCGTCGCGAGCGAGATCAGGGCTGAGAACGGGAAGGAGACGTGCCGGAACCGCATGAAATCGAAGCGGGTCTCGTCCGGCCAGATGCGGATCAGGCGCACGCGCGATTCCTCGTCGAATGAGTGAGAACCTCCGCCGACCTCCTCATCCTGAGGTGCCCTGCGGAGCAGGGCCTCGAAGGACGCACGGACGTCCCGCATGCTTCGAGGGCCGCCCTGGGCGGCCACCTCAGCACGAGGAGGCTTGGGAATGGCATATCGACCACGCCGTCAGAAGGGCAGCGCCTTGGGACGCGCATAGGCGTACCAGAGGGCGATCATCATGCGGGTCAGGGTGACGGCCGTGATGACGGTGGTCAGGATGCCGAGAACGAACACGACCGCGAAGCCCCGCACGGGGCCGGACCCCAGGAAGAACAGGATCAGGGCGGCGATGGCCATCGTCGAGTTCGAATCGATGATGGTCGCGAAGGCGCGCTCGAAACCGGCCTGGATCGCGGACACGATGGAGCGTCCCGCGCGCGCCTCCTCCCGGATGCGCTCGTAGATGAGCACGTTCGAATCCACCGCCGTGCCGATGGTCAGCACGATGCCGGCGATGCCGGGCAGCGTCAGCGTCGCCTCCAGGATCGACATGAGGCCGAAGATCAGGCCGACATGGACCAGGAGCGCGATGTTGGCGATGAAGCCGAACACGCCGTAGGTCGCGAACATGAAGAGCACGACGAAGATCGTCGCCACGTAGGTGGCGAGCTTGCCGGCTTCGATCGAATCGCGGCCGAGACCCGGCCCGACCGTGCGGCGCTCGACGATGGTGAGCTTCGCCGGGAGCGCGCCCGAGCGCAGCAGGACGGAGAGGTCGTTCGCCCCCTGCACCGTGAAGCGGCCGGAGATCTGCCCCTGCCCGCCGGTGATCGGCTGGAGGATGCGGGGGGAGGAGATCACCTCGTTGTCGAGCACGATGGCGAGCGGGCGCCCGACATTCTGGGTCGTCGCCTCCCCGAAGCGCGACGCGCCCCGGAGGTTGAAGCGGAAATTGACGATCGGCTCGTTGGTGCGGCTGTCGAAGGCCGGCTGCGCGTCCGTCAGGTCCGCGCCGTCGACGATCACCCGCCGCTCGACCGGCACGCGCTGGCCGGCCGCGTCGCGCGAGACGAGGGGCTCCGTATCGGACGACGCCGCCTCGCCGAGGAGACGAAACTCGAGCTTCGCGGTCTTGCCCAGGATCTCCTCGAGCCGCGTCGGGTCCTGGAGGCCCGGCACCTGGACCAGGATACGGTCGGCTCCTTGCCTCTGGATGGACGGCTCCGTCGTGCCGAGCTGGTCGACGCGCCGCCGGATCACCTCGATCGACTGGTCGACCGCGCGCCGCACCCGGTCGGTGATGCCCTGCTCGGTGAGGACGAGCTGGATCAAGCCGTCCGGGTTCTCGGTGACTTCGACGTTCCGGGCGCCGGTCTGTCCGAGGATCGCGCTCGTGAGCGGCTGCGACAGCTCGCGCAGCTTCGGCATCACGCGGGCGCGCGAGCCCGGGTCGCCGACCCGGAGCTGGACGCCGCGCCCGACCACCTGGATGCCGCCTTCCAGCGCCGTCCCGGTCTCGCGAAGCACGCGCCGGACGTCGTCCCGGAGGCTGAGCGATTGGGAGCGGACGAGGTCGTTCTGGTCGACTTCGAGCAGGATGTGGGAGCCGCCCTGAAGGTCGAGCCCGAGCACGATGGCGCGGGTCGGCACGAGCCAGGCCGGCGCCCAGGACGGGATCGCAGCCCGGTAGGCGTCGCGCTGCTCGCGGCTGAGCAGGCTCGGCACGGCGAGCACCAGCCCGATCAGCACGAAGCCGATCGTCGTGGCGATCTTGGCCCTGGAGAAGCGCAGCATCGGTCCCGTCGTCCTGGCGGTCAGCTCTTGACCGGCTCGCCCTTGGTGCGGACCTCGGAGATCATGGCGCGGACGAGCCGCACCCGGACGCCGTCGGCGATCTCCATCTCCAGTTCGGGATCGTCCGTCACCTTGGTGACGCGCCCCACGATGCCGCCCGTCGACACGACGGTGTCGCCGCGCCGCACGGCCTTGATCATGTCCGAATGCTCTCGCGCGCGCTTCTGCTGCGGCCGGATGATGAGGAACCACATGATGACGAAGATCAGCACGAACGGCACGAACTGGATCAGCGTGTCGGTCGAGGGCAATCCTCCCATACCTTGCGCGAAGGCCGGCGTTATCAAAGCACACTCCTCAAAGGGATCGCCCGTGATCTGCGGCTGCCGCCGGCGGACGAAGGCGGCGGTACCACGGCGGACTCGGTGTGATCAAATGATGCGGCGGGTGCCGGACGTCCAGACCCGTTCGCGGTTCCGCGATTGGCGCTCCCCACCACCCGCTCACCCCGGCGAAGGCCGGGGTTCACCCGCATGGGCCTAAGCGGCTACGCCCGGCGTGAGCCGCTTCCGGGCGACCGCCTCGGCGAAGACGCGCTCGTACTCGGCGACGACCACCGCCGGGTCGAGCCGCTCCAGCCGGCGCCGGAACCCGCCGGGCGGCAGGAGGCGGTCCGCCCGGTCCGTCAGACGCTCCCGCAGCACCCGCGCGAGGTCGGGGGCGGAGCCTGCCCGGAACAGCCAGCCCGTCTCGCCCTCGTCGATCTCCTCCGGGATGCCGCCGGCATCGGAGCCGATCACCGGGACACCGTGGGAGAAGGCCTCGAACGTCACGCGCGGCTGCGGGTCCGGCCAGATCGACGGGAGAACCAGGACGTCGACGGACGGGAAGAACGTCTCGGCCTTCGTCCAGCCGAGCATCCTGACATTGGCGGGCGCGGCGGCCTTCAGCGCCGCGACGTAGCTTTCGTCGCCCGTCCCGGCGACGTCGAGCGTCCATCCGTCCGGCGGCAGGGACCGCACGGCCTCCAGCAGGAGATGCGCGCCCTTGTCCGGGATGAGGCGGCCGAAATAGCCGAGGCGGAGCGGTCCGGGCGACGGCCTGCGGGGCCGGAAGGCGAGATCGGTGAAGACGTTGGGGAGGACGCGCCGCTCCGCCCGGGGGAAGAAGCCCCAGTCGAGATGCCGCTGCAGGGTGAAGCGGCTCACGCCCACCACCGTGTCGACGAGTTCGGACAACCGTCGCCGCGGACGGCTGAGGATGCCGCAGGACGCGCACGGCCGGGCGCACAGCTTCCCGTCCCGGAAGGCCGAGCCGCGCGGGCACATCGTGCCGTATTCGTGGAGGTAATGGACGATCGGCAGCCTGCGCCGAGCCGCCGCCTCGCGCCAGACGAGCTGCGACAGCCCGACCACTACATGCGTGTTCACGACGTCCGGCTTCTCCCGGTCGAGAATGCGGCCGAAGGCGCGGGCCATGAACGGGTTCGTGCCGTCCAGCGCGTGCCAGGCGAGGCGGAGCGAGGCGGGGCGCCGGCGGCCGTCGAAGCCGAAATACAGGTTCCGGTTCGGCAGCGCGTAGACCCGGACGCCGCCGTCCAGGCTCTCGGTGGCGTCGCGGCCCCCGTGATGCACGACGAGCGACACGGAATGCCCGCGCCCGACGAGCGCGTGCGCGAGGTCGAGCACGGCCGCCTCCGCCCCGCCCTTGATGGTGTCCGGATGACCGGTATTCGCGAGAAGGATGCGCATGTTTCGAGGCGCGTCTTTAACGGCGAGCGGTTAGCGCGGACTGAAGCGGCCGCAGCATGCCTTCCCCCTTGCGGGGAAGGTGGCCCGAGCGGAGCGGAGGGCCGGATGGGGG
>CALMTJ010000099.1 GCA_937872715.1 uncultured Methylobacteriaceae bacterium | reverse complement strand
ACCGATAACGGCCGCGGCATCCCGGTCGACCCCCATCCGAAATTCCCGAAGAAATCGGCGCTGGAGGTGATCCTCACGACGCTTCATGCCGGTGGCAAGTTCGATTCCAAGGTCTACGAGACGTCCGGCGGCCTTCATGGCGTCGGGGTGTCCGTCGTGAACGCGCTGTCGGAGGTGCTGGAGGTCGAGGTCGCCCGCAACCAGATCCTCTACCGCCAATCCTATTCGCGCGGGGCGCCCCAGGGCCCGGTCGAGGAGGTGGGCCGCGTCTTGAACCGGCGCGGCACGCGCGTGCGCTTCAGGCCGGACGCCGAGATCTTCGGCCCGGACGGCATCCGCTTCCAGCCGCGCCGCGTGTTCAAGATGGCGCGGTCCAAGGCGTATCTGTTCGGCGGGGTCGAGATCCGCTGGCGCTGCACGCCGTCCCTGCTCGCCGGCCCGGACCCGGTGCCGCCGGAGGCGACGTTCCGATTCCCGGGCGGGCTGAAGGATTATCTCCTCCGTGAGATCGAGGGCTCGACGCCCATCGCGGAGGGCATCTTCGCCGGCAAGGTGGCGAAGACGGGGGGGCATGGCTCGCTCGAATGGGCGGTGGCCTGGCTCGCGGACGCGGACGGATTCTCGACCTCCTATTGCAACACCATTCCGACGCCCGAGGGCGGCACGCACGAGAGCGGCCTCCGGGTGGCGCTGCTGCGGGGCCTTCGGGAGCACGCCGAGCGCGTCGGCCAGGCGAAGCGGGTCGCGTCCGTCACGACGGACGACGTCATGGCGCAATGCGCCTCCATGCTGTCCGTCTTCATTCGCGAGCCGGAATTCCAGGGCCAGACCAAGGACAAGCTCGCGACGCAGGAGGCCGCCCGCATCGTCGAGAGCGTCGTCCGCGACGCGTTCGACCATTGGCTCGCGGCCTCGCCGACCCAGGCGAACAAGCTCCTCGACTGGGTGGTCGAGCGGGCCGAGGAGCGGCTCCGTCGCCGCGCCGAGAAGGAGGTTGCCCGCAAGAGCGCCACCCGCAAGCTCCGCCTCCCGGGCAAGCTCGCGGATTGCACGAAGGCCGGGGCGGCCGGCTCGGAGCTGTTCATCGTCGAGGGCGACTCGGCCGGCGGCTCCGCCAAGCAGGCGCGCGACCGCGCGAGCCAGGCCGTGCTGCCGCTCCGGGGCAAGATCCTGAACGTCGCCTCCGCCGGCCGCGACAAGCTCGTGGCGAACCAGCAGCTCTCCGACCTCATCCAGGCGCTGGGCTGCGGGATGGGCAGCCATTACAAGGACGACGACCTCCGCTACGAGAAGGTCATCATCATGACGGACGCCGACGTGGACGGCGCCCACATCGCCTCCCTCCTCATCACCTTCTTCTACCGGCAGACGCATCGGCTGATCGACCGCGGCCACCTCTACCTCGCGGTGCCGCCGCTCTACCGCCTGACCCAGGGCGCGAAGACGGTCTACGCACGCGACGACGCCCACAAGGAGCAGCTGATCAGGACGGCGTTCAAGGGGAGCGGCAAGGTCGATGTCGGCCGCTTCAAGGGTCTCGGCGAGATGCTGCCGGCGCAGCTCAAGGAGACCACGATGGACCCGAGGAAGCGCACGCTGCTCCGCGTCACGGTGGTCGAGGCCGACGAGGCCGGCACCGGGGACGCGGTCGAGCGCCTCATGGGGAACAAGCCCGAAGCCCGCTTCGCCTTCATCCAGGAGCGCGCCGCCTTCGCGAACGAGGCGGAGCTGGACATCTGAAGGAGCAAGGCGTCGGGAAGGCGGCCGGGTTCCGGCCTCCGCGTAACCCAATATTCACCGCGTCCGCCGACAACCAGAGGGCGCTGGAACCTGCCCATGTCCGCCGAAGGCGATGCCAAGCCCCGACCGAAGGTGTTCCTCGCGACGGTGAAGACGGTCGCGGCGGTGGGGCTCCTGTCCATCGGCGCCGCGAGCTGGCTGTCGCGGACCAATCTCGACCGGGACGGGCTGGCGCGCCTCGCGGCCGCCCAGTTCCGCGGGCTTGACGACCCGGTCACCACGGGCTCGATCTCCCGGTCTGCGGCGGGCACGAGGCTCGATCCCTGCGTGCTGCCGCCGAGGCGCTGAACGCTCGGCAGACGAGGGCTTCCAGCCAGGCTCCCGGGACGAGGGAAAGCAGCTTCGTCCGTCATGGCCGGGCTTGGCCGGGCCATCCACGAAGGGACGCGGCCGGGAGCATGCCCGTCGACGTCACGGCCCCGGACGGACGTGGATGGCCGGGCCGAGCCCGGCCATCACGCATCGATGGGTGACGGGCTCTGTCAGGGACTCTTACCTCCCGGAAATCCACATCCGAGTTGACTTGCGGAGCCCGCACCCCAAATAGGGCGCGCTACACGTCGTCTCGCGCGTCCGCCGTCTGGCTTGGCTTGCGCCGGCGTTCCCCTTCCACCGCATGGTGGCGGCCGCATCGGCGGCCCTGCAGGTGTCCTCACAGCATGTCGTTCGCAGAACTCGGCCTCAGCGACAAGGTCCAGCAGGCCGTCACGGCCGCTGGATATTCCGACCCGACCCCGATCCAGGCGCAGGCGATCCCGCACGTGCTGGCCCGCCGTGATGTGCTCGGCATCGCCCAGACGGGCACGGGCAAGACGGCCGCCTTCGTGCTGCCCATGCTGACGCTGCTCGAAACAGGGCGCGCCCGGGCGCGCATGCCCCGCACGCTGATTCTGGAGCCGACGCGGGAGCTCGCGGCGCAGGTCGAGGAGAATTTCGACCGCTACGGGGTCAACCACCGTCTCTCGGTGGCGCTTCTCATCGGCGGCGTGTCCTTCGGCGACCAGGACACGAAGATCACGCGCGGCGTCGACGTCCTCATCGCGACGCCGGGCCGGCTCCTCGACCATTTCGAGCGCGGCAAGCTGCTCCTGAGCGGCGTCGAGCTCCTCGTCATCGACGAGGCGGATCGCATGCTCGACATGGGGTTCATCCCCGACATCGAGCGCATCGTGAAGATGGTGCCGTTCACCCGGCAGACGCTGTTCTTCTCGGCCACCATGCCGCCGGAGATCCAGAAGCTCGCCGACACCTTCCTCCACAACCCGGTCCGGGTGGAGGTCGCCCGTCCGGCGAGCGCGGCGGCGACCATCACCCAACGTCTCTACGCGACGGGCGGCGACGGCCACGTCAAGCGCGACAGGCTGCGGGAGATCATCCGGGCCGCCCATGAATTCAAGAACGCGATCATCTTCTGCAACCGGAAGACGGAGGTCGCGACGCTCCACAAATCGCTGCTGAAGCACGGCTTCAACGCCGCCGCGCTGCATGGCGACATGGACCAGAGGGCCCGGATGGCCGCGCTCGACAGCTTCCGCACCGGCACGGTCTCGCTCCTGGTCGCGAGCGACGTCGCGGCCCGCGGCCTCGACATCCCGGCCGTCAGCCACGTCCTGAACTACGACATCCCCCACCATCCCGAGGATTACATCC
>CALMTJ010000098.1 GCA_937872715.1 uncultured Methylobacteriaceae bacterium | reverse complement strand
GGGTTCGCTCTCCAGGCCTCGGCCGGCATGGGTGCGCCGGTGAACACGTGCGTTATGCGCCGCTCCCCATCGAAAGGCATGGATGCAGGCGCCGAGGGTCACGGCGCTGTCGACGCATCGTCCGGTGACGACGATCTGCGCTCCCGCGTCCAGGGCGGCCGCGATGGGCCGGGCTCCGAGATAGGCGTTGGCGCTCCAGGGATCGTCCGGCATCGGGGCGCCGGTGAACATCTCCCGGATGCCCCGCTCCCCGAGCTCCGCCGCGCGCGGGAGGAGGTCGTCGCCGCTGACCACGCCGACCTTGAGATCGAAGCCGGCCTTCGCGATCTCGCTCTCGAGGGCGCGTGCACAGGCGATCGGGTTCATGCCGCCGGCATTGGCGATCACCTTGATTCCGCGCTCGGAGATCGTCTGCAGGTGAGCCCGGACCGTCCCGATGAAATCCGCCGCGAACCCCGCGGCCGGGTTCTTCGCCCGTGCCCGCGCCATGATCGACATCGTGATTTCGGCCAGATAATCGTAGACGAGGAAATCGATGTTCCCGCCTTTGAGCAGTTGCGGGGTCGAGATGGCCGTATCGCCCCAAAATCCCGAGGCGCCGCCGATCCGGATGGTCCGAGGGGTCATTCTGGCCGGTCCAGGGTGAGCTTCACGAGCAGGTCCCGCCCGCTGACTTGTGCGCCGCGCGCCGTGAGGACGGCTTCGACGACACCGTCGCCGGGCGCGACGATCTGGTGCTCCATCTTCATGGCCTCGAGAACGGCGACGAGCTGACCGCGCCCGACGCGCTCCCCGACAACGGCTTCGAGCGCGATGACCGTGCCGCTCATGGGAGCGAGCAGGAATCCGTCGGCGCCGCTTCCGGCCGACGCGGGAGGCTCGAACGTCCGGTCGTGGAAGGTCAGGACGCCCGTCCCGCAATCCAGGTGGAGGGTCTCACGGTGGCGCGAGAACCTCGCCGTCCGGACATGCCCCCCTTCCTCGAAACGGACGGACGAGCCCGATCGCGCCAGGATGCGCACAGCCGTCGGCCCGTCCTCCGACGTCCGGACCGTCCAGCCTTCGCCCGATCGGACGACGTGGACGCGGTGACGGGCGTCCGCCTCCTCCAGGATCACCGCCTGCTCCACCCAGGACGACGATTGCCAGCCCTCGCCCCGGTCCTCCGCGAACAGCGCCGCGGCCAGCCGCCGGGCGAATGGCGGCGCCGGCGCCGCCTTGAAGCCGTCCGGGAATTCCTGCTCGATGAAGGCCGTGGTCGCCCCGCCTTCGGCGAATGTTCGCGCCTCGATGATCTGCGCCAGGAACTCCTTGTTGGTCGTCAGGCCCAGCACGGCCGTGGCCGCGACGGCCCGCGCCAGCCGCCGGCGCGCCTCCTCGCGATCGCTCCCCCGGGCGATGAGCTTGGCGATCATCGGATCGTAGAAGACGGACACCTCGCTGCCCGGTTCGATGCCGTGATCGACCCGCACGCCGTCCCCGTCAGCCGGCTCCCAGACCCGGACCGTCCCCGTCTGCGGGAGGAAGTTCCGGGCGGGATCCTCGGCGTAGAGGCGGACCTCCATCGCGTGTCCGCGGAGCGCGACGTCCTCCTGCCGGAACGGCAGGGGCTTGCCCTGCGCGACGTCGAGTTGCAGCGCCACGAGGTCGAGCCCCGTGACCATCTCGGTCACCGGATGCTCCACCTGCAGGCGCGTGTTCATCTCCAGGAAGTAGAATCGCCGGTCGCGATCGAGGAGGAACTCGATCGTCCCCGCGCCGACGTAGTCGATGGCGCGCGCGGCCTGGACGGCCGCTTCTCCCATGCGGGCCCGCAACGCCTCGTCCACGGCCGGAGACGGCGCTTCCTCCACGACCTTCTGGTGGCGCCGCTGGATGGAACAGTCGCGCTCGCCGAGATGCACCACATGTCCGTGCATGTCGCCGAAGACCTGGATCTCGACGTGCCGCGGCTCGACGATCGCCCGTTCCAGCAGGAGGCGGTCGTCGCCGAAGGCGTTCTTCGCCTCCGACCTGGCGCCCCGGAGAGCGTTCGCCATCTCGTCGGGACCGTGGACGAGGCGCATCCCTCGTCCGCCGCCGCCCGCGGCGGCCTTCACCATGAGCGGAAAGCCGATGGCGGCCGCTTCGCCCGCCAGCCCCTCGTCGGATTGGTCGTCGCCCTGGTAGCCCGGCACGCAGGGCACGCCGGCCTCGATCATGCGGCGCTTGGCTTCGGCCTTGTCGCCCATCACCCGGATGGCTTCCGGCGACGGCCCGATGAAGGTCAGGCCGGCCTCGCCGCAGGCTTGCGCGAACGCGGCCTTCTCCGACAGGAACCCGTAACCCGGATGGACCGCGTCGGCGCCGCTCTTCTTCGCCGCGTCTATGATCCTGTCGATGCTGAGATACGATTGCCCGACCGGCGCGGGTCCGAGCCGGACGGCCTCGTCCGCCATCCCGACATGGCGCGCGCGGGCATCGGCATCGCTGTAGACGGCGACTGTGCGGTAGCCTCCGGCATGCGCGCTCGCCATAATCCGGCAGGCGATCTCGCCGCGATTGGCCACGAGGACCTTCCGGAACCGGGGCAAGGCGCTCACCGCGCCCATCCGGGAGATCGCTTCTCGGCGAAGGCCGCGAGGCCTTCCTGGCCCTCCGCTCCCCGGAGGCAGCCCGCGAACGAGCTCGCCGCATCGGCGACATAGGCGGCGGCGACGACGCCCGCCGCCGCGAGGACGAGCCGTTTCGTTTCCGCGTTGGCGCCGGGGGCGCAGCGCCCGACGGTGGCCGAGAGCTCGGCGAGGCGGACATCGGCCTCCGCCTCCGTCGGGCAGCTGTGGTCGACGAGGCCGATCGCCTCCGCCTCGGGGCCGGTGAGGCGCTGCCCCGTCATGGCGAGGCGGCGCGAGGCGGCCCCGCCGATCCGGGCCACGACATAGGGCGCGATCTGCGCGGGCGGGATGCCGAGGGTGGTCTCCGAAAGGGCGAAGCGCGCCCGGTCCGTGGCGAGGACGAAGTCCGTGCAGCAGACGAGGCCGAAGCCTCCCCCCATGGCCGGGCCGTCCACGACCGCGACGGTGAAGGCCGGGCAGGCGTTGAGCTCCGCGAAGAAGCGTCCGGCACGCTCGCTGAACGCGAGGAGAGGGTCCGGAGCGCCCGGCCCGGGAGGCGACGCCAGGGCCTCGCGGGTGCTCTTCAGGTCCGCCCCGGCGCAGAAGGCTCCGGCCGTCCCCCGCACGACCAGGATGCGGACGGAGCGGTCGTCCCTGATCGCGGCGAGCAGCGCATCCATCTCGTCCATGAGCGCCGCCGTCATGGCGTTGCGCGTCGCCGGATCGTCGATCCGCGCCGTGAGCGTGCCGCCGCTCCGTTCGAGCCTGATCAGCTTTGTGTCTGGAAGGGTCGTCACCGTCACATCCTCGCGACGCCGAAGACGTTCGGCCTGAGCTTGCGGGCCTCGGCCTCGAGACAGGTCGCGAGGCAGAACGACAGGACGCGCCGCGTGTCGCGCGGGTCGATCAGGCCGTCGTCCCAGAGCCGCGCCGTCCCGTAGAGCGCCGTCGATTGCTCGGCATAGGTCTCGATCACCTTCGCGCTCGTGGCCGCGAGCCGCGCGTGGTCCGGCTCCCGGCCGCGGGCGCGGGCCCCGTCCTCGGCCACGATCGTCAGGACCTTGGCGGCCTGCTCGCCGCCCATGACCGCGATGCGGTTGTTCGGCCAGGAGAACACGAAGCGGGGCCCGAAGGCGCGCCCGCACATGCCGTAATGGCCGGCCCCGAAGGAGCTGCCGACCTGGACCGTGATCTTCGGGACGGTCGCGTTCGTGACGGCCTGGATCATCTTCGAGCCGTGCTTGACGATGCCCGACCTCTCGGCCTCGACGCCGACCATGAAGCCCGTCGTGTTCTGCAGGAATATCAGGGGCGCGCCCGACTGGCAGCAGAGCTGGATGAAATGCGTCGCCTTGGCGGCGCCGTCCGAATCGATCGGGCCGTTATTGCCGAGGATGCCGACGGGATAGCCGTCGATGGCGGCATGGCCGCAGACCGTGAACGAGCCGTAATCCGCCTTGAATTCCAGGAAATCGGAATCGTCCACGATCCGGGCGATGAGCTCGCGGACATCGTAGGGCTTGCGGTAATCGACCGGGACGATGCCGAGCAGGTCCTCCGCGGGGTAGCGGGGCGGGCGCCCTCCCCGCCGCGTCTCGGCGCCGCGCATCCACGGCATCTTGCCCACGATCTCGCGCGCGATCCGGAGCGCGTCCGCGTCGTCGGCGGCCATGTAATCGCCGACGCCGGTCACGGAGGCATGAAGGCGGGCGCCCCCGAGCGTCTCGTCGTCGGCGATCTCGCCCGTGGCGGCCTTGAGAAGAGGCGGGCCGGCCAGGAAGACCTTCGAGCGCCCCCCCACCAGCACCACGTAATCCGCGAGGCCGGTCTGGTAGGCGCCTCCGGCCGTCGAGGATCCGTGGACCACCGAGATCACCGGTATGCCGGCCGCGGAGAGCCGCGCCATGTTGGCGAACACGCCTCCGCCCTTCACGAAGATCTCGGCCTGCTGCAGGAGGTTCGCGCCTGCGCTCTCGACGAGCTGGACGAAGGGCAGGCCGTTCTCCAGCGCGATCGTCTGGGCCCGAAGGGTCTTGTCGATCCCGGCGGGCTGGAGGGCGCCGCCCTTGATGCCGGAATCGCTGGCGGAGATCAGGCACCGGGTCCCGGACACGAAGCCGATCCCGGCGATGGTTCCTCCCCCGAGGACGTTCTCCTCGCCATCGTCCTCGTGCATGCCGAGCCCGCAGAGCGACGACAGTTCCAGAAACGGGGAATCCCGATCGAGGATGAAGCTGATGCGCTCGCGCGGAAGGAGCTGACCGCGCTCCCGGAACTTGGCCTCCGCGCGGCCCGAAAGATCGAGGACGCGCCCTTCCAGCTGGCGGAACCGCTCGATGAGGGCGAGATGCGCCGCACGGTTCGCCTTGAACGCGTCGCTTTCGACGACGAGCGATTCGAGGATGGGCATCTACGCGGGTCCGGCGGGTCGGGCGAGGATCGTCTCGATCCGCTCGAGCGCCGCGATGGCGACCTCGACGCGCTCGGCCGAGGCGGCCGGCGGGGCGGGCGGGACGCTCCCGGCGGTAGCGATGCCGGAGAGCACGACGGCGACGATCGCCCTGACCTCGGACTCGACGTCCAGGAACCGTCCGCTGAGCGCCGTCCGCCAGCCCGCCTGTTCCAGGCCGCCGTAGAAGACGTCGCGAACGGCCGTGGCATGAACGTCCCGGCGGATCTCGCCATCGGCCATGCCCTGCTGGATCGTCCAGACGCCGACCCGCGTCCAGCGCTGGACCAGCTTCCGGACGAGGGAATCGCGGTAGTTGTTCCCCCAGCGCAGGTCCCGGTAGACGATGATGTGGAGCTGCGGCGACCGGACCATGTCGGCCAGGTGCCGGGACGCGATGAGCTCCAGACGGGCGGGCGCTCCGGAGATCATCCGCACGTCCGCCTCGAGCTGCGCGGCGGCCGGCTCCAACCAGTCCCGCATCACCCGCTCGATCAGGTCCTGCTTGCTGGCGAAGTACTTGAAGACCGTGGCCTCGGACACGCCGGCCTCGCGGGCCACCGCCGCCACGGAGGTCCCGTCCACCCCCGCGGCCTCGAACAGGCGACGGGCCGCCGCCAGGATCTCGGGCTCACGCTGCTCCTTCCGCCGCTGCCAGGAACTGACCCGCGGGAGATCGTCGAGCTGAACGGCAGCGCCCATACGAAACCTAATTAATAAGTTTCCCTCAGATATCCGACGCGCCCTACCCGGTCAACCGGCCGACCGCTCCCGGCCTCGCGAAATGAGGGCAACTGACTAACGCGTCGTCGGGACGGCGTTCGAGGCCGGGACGCGTCCGGTCCCGCCGCCGGAGGAGGTCGCGAGTGGCCCGGGGCTCTGAGGTCATGCCGGATGGCGAGGCGGAAGAGCAAGCCGCGCCTGCGCGCGGCGCATGAGGTCCAGCAGGAAGGTCGCCGCGGGCGTGAGCGGCAGCTCGGCCCGCTGGACGGCCACGATGGCGGGCGCCGCGAGCTCCTCCCGGACGGCGATGGTGGCGAGCACGTTCCGGGTGAGCGCGAACTCGCTCCACTGCACCGGGACCATCGCCAGGAGGTCGCTATGCGTGAGGCAGGTCACGAGCGTCAGGGCCGACTGGGCGCGCACCGCGAGGCGAGGCCCCGGCAGGCCGTGCTGGTCGAAGAGGGCGCCGATCTCGTCCTGCGCATCGGCGGTGATGGAGGTCGTGACCCAATCGGCCTCCGCGAGGTCGCGGATGGACGTCGCACCGGCGAGCGGGTGGCCGACACGGCAGAGCACCACGCGCCGGTTGGGGAAGAGGAGCTCCTTCGACAGCCCCGCGACCGTTTTGCCACCTGCGTCGGGGCCGACGTAGAAATCGACGGAGCCGCTCCGGAGCCCGGCTTCGAGCGTCGGCAGGAAACCCTCGATCAGGTGCAGCCGGATGTCGGGGTAGCGGGCGCGGAACGGCCGCAGGCTGGAGGGCAGGAGCGCGAGGTGGGCCGCGATGGAGAGGCCCGCCGTGACCGTGCCCGTCCCGGAGCCGCGAAGCTGGTCGGCCTCCTCCCGCGCCCGCCGGACCTCGTGCAGGATGACGATCGCCCTGAGCAGGAAGGCGTGGCCGAGCGGGGTGGGCGCCACCCCCCGGGCGCGGCGCTCGAACAAGGGCGCGCCGAGCTCCCGCTCGAGATCCGCGAGGCTCCGGGTCAGCGCCGGCTGGGCGATCTGAAGGTGCCGGGCCGCGGCCCGGATGCTGCCCCGCTCGGCGATCGCCACCACCTCGCCGAACTGGCTCAGCTTCATGCGGGGACACCCGGTCACCGATGCCGGAAACGCATCTCCGTCGCGAATCTGACATCTTTGCCCGCATCTCTCCGCCTGCTTAAGCCGGCGTCAATAGCGCCGCGTCGCCTCCATCGCGACGGAGCTGCGCACGGGAGGACAGGATGAGCGTGATCAGGCCCGCATTGCACCACGTCACCATCAAGACGAGCCGGCTCGACGAGATGGTCGCATGGTACGGCAAGGTCGTCGGCTGCTCCGTCACGTTCAAGGACGCCAACAACGCCTGGACCACCAACGACGGCGCCAACCACCGCATCGCCTTCCTGTCCGTGCCGGCGCTGACGGACGATCCCGACAAGCTGCATCACAACGGCATGCACCACAGCGCCTTCGAGTATGCGAGCTTCGACGACTTGATGTCGTCCTACGCCCGCATGCGGGACGACGGCATCGTCCCGGCCTTCTGCCTCGATCACGGCATGACCTTCTCGATCTATTACCGCGATCCCGAGGGCAATTTCGTCGAGTTGCAGAGCGACAGCTTCGGCGACTGGAAGGTCTCGACCGAGTGGATGAGCACGTCGCCCGATTTTGCCGCCAATCCGATCGGGTATTTCTTCGACGCGGAGAAGGTCTACCAGGCCTACAAGGCAGGCCTCGAATACGGGGCGATGCAGAAGGCGATCCGCAACAACGAGTTCGCGCCCGCCCCGATCCCGAATATCGGGCTTCCGGTCTGAGGCGGGCGGCGTCGGACGAGCCGGGGGAGGATCAGCGATGGACGCCGTGCTCGCTCGCGCCCCGGTCTACGGGCCGGACCTCTTCCATCCCGACGCCCTCAGGTCGCCCTTCGGGCATTACCAGGCCTTGCGCGATCTCGGCCCGGTGGCGCGGCTCGCCCATCCCGACGTGTACGTGCTCTCGCGCTACGACGAGGTGCGGGACGCGCTCCGGGCGCCCGACGCGCTGATCAGCGGCAAGGGCGTCGGTTTCAGCGACGAGTTCAACACGCCGGGCGGGCCGAACGTGATCCAGTCGGACGGCGACCTTCACGGGCGGCTGAAGACGGAGGTGCTGCGGCCCCTGAACATCGGCGCGCTCCGGCCCCATCGCCCGCTCCTGAAGGAGATGATCGCGGCCAGGATCGGCGAGCTCGTCGGCGAGGGCCCGTTCGACGCCATGACGGAGATCGCCCGCGTCCTGCCGCCCCGGGCGATATCCTTCCTGGTCGGGCTGCCGGAGGACGGGCGCGCCCGGATGCTCGACTGGGCGGCGGCCGCCTTCAACGCCCTCGGGCCGTTCGACAGGACGTTCACGTCCGATTTCAGCCTGCTCGCCGAGGCGTTCGGCTACATCAGGAACCAGAGCCGCGACACGGTGCGGGAAGGCAGCTGGGCCCGTGCCCTGTTCGACGCCGTCGATGCCGGCCGGCTGAGCGAGGCCGAGGCGCGGGGCGCGTTGAGCGCCTACGTGGTGCCGAGCCTCGACACCACGATCCTGGCCAAGGGCCACCTCCTCCATCTCCTGGCCCGGAACCCGGACCAGTGGCGGCTCCTGCGCGAGGACCCGGCGCTGGTCCCGAACGCGGTTCTCGAGAGCCTGCGGCACAGCTCCGTCCTGCGCTGGTTCTCGCGGGTCGCCGCGAAGGATTACGCATCCGGGGAGGTGTTCATCCCGCAAGGCGAGCGCGTGATGCTGATCTACCCCTCCGCCAACCGGGACGAGCGCCGGTTCCCCGATCCCGACCGGTTCGACATCCGGCGCGACGCGCGCTCGCAGCTCGCCTTCGGCAACGGCACGCATATGTGCGGCGGCCAGCATCTCGCCCGCCTGGAGATGGAGGTGATGCTGGAGGCGCTGGTCGAAAGCTGCGAGACGATGGAGGCCGGCGAGCCGGAGATCGGCGCCAATCGCGGCCTCTACGGGTTCACGCGCCTGCCGCTCGAGCTCATGCCGGCCACGGCGCGATGACGGAAAGGGTCGACGTCCTCATCGCGGGCGCCGGGCCCGTCGGCCTCGCGGCCGCGATCGAGCTCGGACAGCGGGGCGTGCGCTGCCTCGTCGTCGAGCGCAACGACCGCGTCGGCTACTCACCGCGGGCCAAGACCACCAACGTGCGGACCCGCGAGCACCTGCGGCGCTGGGGCCTCGCCGACGCGCTTCGCGCCGCCTCGCCGATCTCGCCCGACTACCCGTCGGACGTCGTGTTCGCGACCCGCATGAACGGCCCGCTCCTGGCGCGGTTCGAGAACGCGCTGAGCGGCAGCCGCGCCCGCAACAACCTTTATTCGGAGGAGGCGCAATGGGTGCCGCAATACGTCCTGGAGGAGGTGCTGCGCGAACACGCGGTGTCCCTGCCGGGCGTCGCGGTCGCGTTCAACACCGAGCTCGCCACGTTCGCCGAGACGGGGGGCGCCGTCCTGTCCGACCTTCGGGACGTCGCGACCGGCGGGACCCGGCGGGTGGAGAGCGCCTACCTGATCGGGGCCGACGGCGCCCGGAGCGGCGTGCGGGAGGCGATCGGCGCGACGATGGTCGGCGAAGGCGCGTTCTCGCGGAACTACAGCATCATCTTCAGGTCGCCGGAGCTCGCCGGACGTCACCCGCACGGGCGGGCCATCATGTACTGGATGGTCAACGAGGATGTCCCCTCGCTCCTCGGCCCGATGGACGAGAAGGGGCTCTGGATGTTCATGGCGACCAAGCTGCCGGGAGACGTCGATCCCGCTTCCGTCGATCCGGTCGACCTCATCCGGCGGGGAACGGGCCTCCGCGACCTCCCGGTCGAGGTCGTGGGAACGGATCCGTGGGTGGCGCATCGCCTCGTCGCCGACCGCTACGCGACCGGCCGCGTGTACCTCGCCGGGGATTCATGCCACCTCCATCCGCCCTTCGGCGGCTTCGGCATGAACAT
Organism: uncultured Methylobacteriaceae bacterium; assembly: GCA_937872715.1. GTDB lineage: Bacteria > Pseudomonadota > Alphaproteobacteria > Rhizobiales > Beijerinckiaceae > Enterovirga. Next base: position 2,204 of record CALMTJ010000098.1, on the reverse strand, counting down.
GGGCATCGGCGACGCGGTCGATCTCGGCTGGAAGATGGCCGCGACCCTGCAGGGCTGGGGCGGGCCGGACCTCCTGTCGAGCTACGAGGAGGAGCGCCGGCCCGCGCATGAGCGCACCATCGCCGAGGCGGTCATCAATTACGGCGCGGTCGGCAACCAGCTCGTGCGCCCCGGCCTCGAGGATCCGGGTCCGGTCGGGGAGGCCACGCGCCAGGAGGTGCGGGACGTCATCGAGGCGACGAAGATCCGCGAGTTCAAGACCCTCGGGGTGGTGCTCGGCATGCGCTACGCGGATTCGCCGATCGTCGTGCCGGACGGGAGCGAGCCGCCGCCCGAGCATTTCATGCTGTACGTCCCGTCCGCCCATCCCGGATGCCTCGCGCCGCATCTGTGGCTCCGGGACGGCTCGTCCCTCTACGACCATTTCGGCCAGGGCTTCACGCTGCTCGCGACGGAGGGCGACGGATCGGAGGCCGGGGCGCTCGCCGCCGCCGCCGCGGCCCGGAAGCTGCCGCTTCGGGTCGTCGCCCCCGCCGACCCGCGCCTGAGGGGGCGCTACGAAGCGCGCTTCGCGCTCATTCGTCCCGACCAATACGTGGCGTGGCGGGGCGACGCGGTGCCGGCCGACGCCGACGGCCTCCTGGCCCGCGTGACGGCCGGATCGCCGATCCGGGCGGCCGCGGTCGCGGCCTGATACGGAAGGCGGGGCGACCCTCGGCGCCCGCCGGTTCTCTCGGGAGAGAACCGGCGGGAGCCGAGGGTCGCCGTGAGGCCGCCGGCCGACGCGGACGGGCAGGCGACAAGGCCCGGATCGCCCCGCGGCGGTCCGGGATATTCGAACGAACGAACGGGAGGATGACGATGAACGGGACCATCAGGACGCTCGCCGCGGCGGGCGCGGCCCTCGCGCTGACGGCCGGCGCCGCCTTGTCCGACACGATCAAGGTCGGCGTGCTCGCGCCCTTCTCGGGACCGATGGCGGTCTGGGGCGAGCAGTTCAAGACCGCGATGGACGCCTATGTCGCCCAGCACGGAAAGCAGGCGGGCGCGCACACGGTCGAGTTCGTCTTCAAGGATGCCGGCTACGGCAATCCCGAGGTGGCGAGGTCCGTGGCCCAGGAGCTCCTGGTCAAGGACAAGGTCGGCTATCTCGCGGGCTTCGTCTTCACGCCGGACGCGCTGGCGGTCGCGCCGCTGATCAACCGGTCCAAGACCCCGACCGTGATCTTCAACGCGGGCCTGAGCGAGATCCCGGCGAAGTCGCCCTACTTCGTGCGGGTCGGCTTCACCCTGCCGCAGATGGCCGTGCCGATGGCGGAATGGGCGCGCAAGCAGGGCATCGGCAAGGTGGCGGTCGCCGTCTCCGATTTCGGGCCCGGCCTCGACGCCGAGAAGGCGTTCGGGGACGCGTTCAGGTCGAAGGGCGGCGAGATCACGGATTCGATCCGGATGCCGCTCAACACCACCGATTTCGCGCCCTTCATGCAGCGGATCAAGGCGGCGAAGCCCGACGCGCTGTTCACCTTCCTGCCCGCGGGTCCCGCGACCTACGCCTTCGTCAAGGCCTATGCCGAGAACGGGCTCGCGGCGGCCGGCATCCGCTTCCTCGGCACGGGCGAGACGGACGAGACGAACCTGAAGGCGCTCGGAGATTCCGCGCTCGGCCTCATCACGGCCTATTTCTACTCGCCCGCCCACGAGAGCCCGGCCAATGCCGAGTTCCTGGCCAAACTCGAAGCGGCCCACCCGGGCGGCATCGCCAATTTCGCGTCCGCGGAGGCCTATGACGGCACCCACATGGTCTACGAGATGATCAAGGCCGCGGGCGCCGACCCCGACAAGGCGATGGCCTTCGCCAAGACGATGAGGTGGGAGAGCCCGCGCGGCCCGGTCAGCATCGACCCGGCGTCCCGCCACGTCACCCAGAACGTCTACATCCGGGTCGTCGATAAGGATCCGTCCGGCAAGCTGATCAACCGCGAGTTCGAGACGATCCCCGCCCAGACGGACCCGAGCTGGAAGGGCAACTGACGCGCGCCGGTCATCGCCTTCCGCGATGACGACGCTCCTCAACATCGCCGTCGACGGCGTGGCCTACGGCATGATCCTGTTCATGATCGCCGTGGGCCTCTCCGTCACCATGGGCCTGATGCGGGTGATCAATCTCGCGCACGGGGCGTTCGCGCTCGTGGCCGGAGCGGCGA
>CALMTJ010000097.1:1126-1977 GCA_937872715.1 uncultured Methylobacteriaceae bacterium | reverse complement strand
TCGCCCATAACGGCGAGATCAACACGCTGCGCGGCAACGTGAACTGGATGGCGGCCCGGCAGGCGTCCGTGGATTCGGAGCTGTTCGGCAACGACATCTCCAAGCTCTGGCCGATCTCCTACGAAGGTCAGTCCGACACGGCGTGTTTCGACAACGCGCTCGAGTTCCTCCTGCGCGGCGGCTACTCGCTGGCGCACGCCATGATGATGCTGGTGCCCGAGGCCTGGTCCGGCAACCCGCTGATGGATGAGAGCCGGCGCGCCTTCTACGAGTACCACGCCGCCCTGATGGAGCCCTGGGACGGGCCGGCCGCCATCGTGTTCACGGACGGCCGCCAGATCGGCGCCACCCTCGACCGCAACGGCCTCCGGCCCGCGCGCTTCCTCGTGACGGAGGACGGTCTCGTCGTGCTCGCATCCGAGGCGGGCGTGCTGCCCATCCCGGAGGAGAAGATCGTCCAGAAATGGCGTCTCCAGCCGGGCCGCATGCTGCTGATCGACCTCGATCAGGGCCGCATCGTCGCCGACGAGGAGATCAAGCGCGAACTCGCCGCCGCCCATCCCTACAAGGAATGGCTGCGCAGGACGCAGATCGTGCTCGAAGACCTGCGGCCGGTCGAGCCGCGCCAGCCGCGCTCGGACGTGTCCCTGCTCGATCGCCAGCAGGCCTTCGGCTACACTCAGGAGGATCTGAAGCTCCTCATGGCGCCCATGGCCGTGACCGGCCAGGAGGCGGTCGGCTCCATGGGGACGGACACGCCCATCTCGGCGCTCTCGCTCAAGTCGAAGCTCCTCTACACCTATTTCAAGCAGAACTTCGCCCAGGTCACGAACCCGCCGATCGACCCGATC
>CALMTJ010000097.1:0-1116 GCA_937872715.1 uncultured Methylobacteriaceae bacterium | reverse complement strand
TCCTTCATCGGGCCGCGGCCGAACATCCTCGACCTGGAGGGCACGAGCCGCAAGAAGCGGCTTGAGGTGCGCCAGCCGATCCTGACCAACGAGGACCTGGAGAAGATCCGCTCCATCGGGCATTTCGAGGACCGCTTCGACACGAAGACGCTCGACATCACCTACCCGGCCGAGCTCGGCGCGGCCGGGCTGGAAGGCGCGCTCGACCGGCTCTGCGACCGGGCGGAGGCCGCGGTCAACGGCGGCTACAACATCATCGTCCTGTCCGACCGGGCGGTCGGCCCGGACCGCATCCCGTTGCCGGCGCTCCTCGCCACCGCCGCTGTGCACCACCACCTGATCCGCCGCGGGCAGCGCACCTCCGTCGGGCTCGTGCTGGAAAGCGGGGAACCGCGCGAGGTCCATCACTTCGCCTGCCTCGCTGGCTACGGGGCCGAGGCGATCAACCCGTACCTCGCCTTCGAGACGCTGATCGCGATGCGGGACGAGCTCCCGGAACAGGTCGACGAGCGGGAGATCGTCTACCGGTACATCAAGTCGATCGACAAGGGCCTGCTCAAGGTCATGTCGAAGATGGGCATCTCGACCTACCAATCCTATTGCGGCGCGCAGATCTTCGACGCTGTCGGCCTGAAGTCGGCCTTCATCGACAAGTTCTTCTTCGGCACGGCGACGAACATCGAAGGCGTGGGCCTGCCCGAGGTGGCCGAGGAGACGGTCCGCCGGCACGCGGACGCCTTCGGCGACGCTCCGATCTACCGGAGCTCGCTCGATGTCGGCGGCGAATACGCCTACCGGCTGCGCGGCGAGGAGCATGTCTGGAACCCGGACACGGTCGCGGCCCTCCAGCACGCGGTCCGGCTCAACGCGGAGGACCGCTACCGCGAGTTCGCCCGCCTCGTGAACGAGGACGAGAACCGGCTCCGCACCGTCCGGGGCCTGTTCCGCATCAGGACCGCGGAGGAAGACGGCCGGGCGCCGCTGCCGCTCGACGCCGTGGAGCCAGCGGCCTCGATCGTGAAGCGTTTCGCGACGGGCGCGATGTCCTACGGGTCGATCTCGCGAGAGGCGCACGAGACGCTCGCGATCGCCATGAACGGCATCGGCGGCAAGTCG
>CALMTJ010000096.1:22766-24522 GCA_937872715.1 uncultured Methylobacteriaceae bacterium | reverse complement strand
GGACGCGACGGCGGCCGTCATCCGCGAGACGGAGGAGGAGACCGGCATCCGGGTGGCGGAGGCGACGCCGTTCGGCTTCGCCTCCGACCCGGCGCACGAGGTCTGGACCTATCCGAACGGCGATCGCTGCCATTACCACACCCTCCTCTACCGGTCCGGCAGGTTCGACGGGGACCTGATCGTCTCGAACGAGGAGAGCGCGGCCGTGGGCTGGTTCCCGCCCGACGACCTGCCGCCTCTCCTGCCCGTGATGGTCCGGACGCTGGACGCCTATCGCCGCCACCTCGATTCCGGGGAATTCCAGCTGATCTGAGCGGCGGAGGTTGACCCCATCCGGCCGATGGCGGATGGCCCGGGCGGGCGCGAGCGCGGAAGGCGGGTCGCGCGACGGAGGATCGCGTGAGCGCCAGCAACCGACGTTACCGCATCGCCGTCATTCCGGGAGACGGGATCGGCAAGGAGGTCGTGCCGGAAGGCGTGCGGGTGCTCGAAGCGGCCGGGAAGCGGCACGGCTTCGCGGTCGATCTCGACTGGTACGACTTCTCGTCCTACGATTACTACGCGCGCCACGGCCGCATGATGCCGGAAGACTGGAAGGCGCAGATCGAAGGCCACGACGCCATCTTCTTCGGCGCGGTCGGGTGGCCGGAGAAGATCCCCGACCACGTCTCGCTCTGGGGATCGCTGCTCCTCTTCCGCCGCGAGTTCGACCAATACATCAACCTTCGGCCCGTCCGGCTGATGCCGGGCGTGAGATGTCCGCTCGCGGGGCGGAAGCCGGGCGACATCGATTTCTGGGTGGTGAGGGAGAACACAGAGGGCGAGTATTCCGCGATCGGCGGCCGCGCCTTTCCGGGCACGGACCGGGAATTCGTCCTCCAGGAATCGGTGTTCACGCGCGTGGGCGTCGACCGGGTGCTGCGCTTCGCCTTCGACCTCGCCCGGACGCGGCCGAAGAAGCATCTCACCGCCGCCACGAAGTCGAACGGGATCTCCATATCCATGCCGTACTGGGACGAGCGCCTGGAGGCGATGGCGGCGGGCTACCCGGACGTGCGCTGGGACAAGTACCACATCGACATCCTGACGGCCCATTTCGTCCTCAACCCGGACCGTTTCGACGTGGTGGTCGCCTCCAACCTGTTCGGCGACATCCTGTCGGATCTAGGCCCCGCCTGCACGGGGACGATCGGCATCGCGCCGTCCGGGAACATCGATCCGGAACGCCGCTTCCCGTCCGTGTTCGAGCCGGTCCACGGATCGGCGCCGGACATCGCCGGCCAGGGCGTCGCCAACCCGATCGGGCAGATCTGGTCCGGCGCGATGATGCTGGAACATCTCGGCGAGACGGATGCGGCACGCGGCATCGTGTCCGGGATCGAGCGGGTGCTGTCCGAACAGCTCCTGCGCACCCGGGATCTTGGAGGGAATGCCGGGACGGAGACCTGCGGCAAGGCGGTCGCGGACGCGATCGGCTGAGGGCGGACGGGAGGGCGGCGCGGCCGATGGAGCAGACATTCAGCGGGCAGGCGCTCGGTATCCTGGAGATCGTCTGGGTCAACCTGATCCTGTCCGGCGACAACGCGGTCGTCATCGCCATGGCGTGCCGCGACCTGCCGGGTGGGATGCGGCGGCGCGGCATGGTGATCGGCTCGGGCGTGGCGGTCGGGCTCCGGATCGTGTTCACGCTGGGGATCGCGGCCCTCCTGACCACGCCTTTCGTCAAGATCGCGGGCGCTCTCCTGCTCCTGTGGAT
>CALMTJ010000096.1:9268-22756 GCA_937872715.1 uncultured Methylobacteriaceae bacterium | reverse complement strand
GGGCGAGAAGAAGGTCCGGTCGAGCGACCGGCTCTGGAGCGCGATCCGGACGGTCGCCATCGCGGATGCGGTGATGAGCCTCGACAACGTGCTCGCCATCGCGGCGGTGGCCCGGGGCTCGACCTTCCTGCTGGTGTTCGGCCTCCTGATCTCCATCCCGCTGATCGTCGCGGGCGCCGCCATCATCCTGGCGGTCCTGCAGCGGCTGCCCATCCTCGTCTGGGCGGGCGCCGTCCTGCTCGGATGGATCGCGGGCGACATGCTGGTCAGCGACCCGTTCCTGATCGGGCGCTACGGCCCGGCCCGGATGGAGGAGCTGCACTATCCGGCGGCGATCGCGGGCGCGGCCCTCGTGCTCGTCGCGGGCCTCGCGGCGCGGCGTTTCTCGGCCCGGCATTGACCGGGCGCGTCCGGAGCCGGAGGCCGTTCGGTACGGACGGGTGGGCTTCGCCCGGCCCGGCGGCCGGGACTCGCCCGCCGAGCTCGTCGTCAGGACGCCTGGCGCGGCGCCTTCGCGATGCGGCGGAGCCTGACGATCACGTCCACCCGGGCGATCTCCATCCCCGGCGGGGCCGACGGCAATTCCCCGACATCGATGTCGATCGGCATGTCGATGAGCTCCTCGTCGCCCTCGACGAAGAAGTGGTGATGCTCGGTGGTGTTGGTGTCGAAATAGGATTTCGACCCGTCGGCCGCGAGCTGCCGGAGCAGTCCGGCATCCGTAAACTGGTGCAGCGTGTTATACACGGTCGCCAGCGACACCGGGACGCGGGCCCGCATGGCCTCCTCGTAGAGCATCTCCGCCGTGATGTGACGGTCGCCCTTGGCGAAGAGGAGCCAGCCGAGCGAGATGCGCTGGCGCGTGGGGCGCAGGCCGACATGCCGCAGCCGGTCCTTCAGCTCGGAGACCGGGCAGCCGCGACGCGCGAGCGACGCGTCCGAGCTAAGGGCGTCCTTGCGCCCGTCCAGGTTGATGACGGTCATGGCTCTCGGATTTCGGAAACTCGAGCGAACTCTACCGCGACACGCCCGGAGCCGCAACAGATCGAGCCTTCCCGATGTTTGATGCCCCCCTCCGGTATGGTACGGGAGCATGCGCGGCGGGACCTCCGGCCGCCTCCCGGGAGAACGAAGGCGCGGCATGGGCGGTCAACCCAGTTTCACCTACGCCGAGCTCCTCGCCTGCGGGCGCGGCGAGCTGTTCGGCCCCGGCAACGCCCAGCTGCCGCTTCCGCCCATGCTGATGTTCGATCGCATCTCGGATATCGGCCAGGATGGCGGCGCCTTCGGCAAGGGCCGGGTCCGGGCCGAGCTCGACGTGCGGCCGGACCTCTGGTTCTTCCCGTGCCACTTCAAGGGCGACCCCGTCATGCCGGGCTGCCTCGGGCTCGACGCGTTGTGGCAGATGGTCGGCTTCTTTCTCGGCTGGCTCGACCTGCCGGGCCGCGGCCGCGCCCTCGGGGTCGGCGAAGTCAAGTTCATCGACCAGGTGCTGCCCGGCGTGAAGCGGGTGGTCTACGGCGTCGACCTGAAGCGCGTGTTCAAGTCGAAGCTCGTGCTCGGCATCGCGGACGGCTTCCTCGAGGCGGACGGAAAGCGCATCTACGAGGCGAAGGAGCTGAAGGTCGGCCTGTTCAAGCCGGAGGCCGCACCCGCCGGCGGGTGACGGAATACTCGGAAATCCGTAGATGAGCCGGCGTCATGCCGCCGCCCGAATGGGACGAAGCGAAGCGTCGAACGAACCTCGTCAAGCATGGACTGGACTTCCGGGACGCCATGTTCCTGTTCGACGGCCGGCCTTTGATCGAGGCTCCTGCGAGCTTCGTGGCGGAACCCCGCACGATCACGACGGGCATCATGGGCGGTATCGCGGTGACGCTCGTGTGGACTTGGCGCGGTTCGACCCGACGGATCATCTCCTTCCGGAGGGCGCGACATGAAGAGCGGGAGGCCTACCGTGAACGGCACGGATGAGCAAATGGTCGAGCATCTGAGCGAGACGGACTGGGATCGGCTCCGGACGCTGACGGACGCCGACGTCGAGGCCGCGATCGCGTCCGATCCGGACGAGGCCGGCATGGTCGTCGACTGGACCGCGGTGAAGATGTCCGGTCCGGACCGGAAAGCCAGCATGACGATGAAGGTGGATGCAGACGTGCTCGCCTTCTTCAAGGGCACCGGACGCGGGTGGCAGGCGAGGATCAACGCCGTGCTTCGCTCCTACGTGGACCACCGGAGGGGCTGACGGCAGGGCGTCCGAAGGTGCGGTCCGTCAAAGCGGGTTGAGTCTCGCTCCCCCGACGCTTACCTGAACGGTGGCCTGGGGCGGGCGGGAGATTTGCGCATGCGGCGCGTCGTGGTCACCGGGATGGGCATCGTGTCGTCCATCGGCAACAACACGCAGGAGGTGCTGGCATCCCTGCGCGAGGCGAAATCCGGCATCACCCGGGCCGACGAATACGCGACGCTGGGCTTTCGCTGCCAGGTGCAGGGTGCGCCGATGCTGAAGGCCGAGGATGTCGTGGACCGGCGCGCCATGCGGTTCCACGGCGGCGGCACGGCCTGGAACCACGTCGCCATGGACCAGGCCATCCGCGAATCCGGCCTGGAGGAATCCGACGTCTCGAACGAGCGGACCGGCATCATCATGGGGTCGGGCGGCCCGTCGACGAAGACGCTGGTCGAGGCGGCCGACACCGCCCGTACCAAGGGGCCGAGGCGGGTCGGGCCTTTCGCGGTGCCGAAGGCCATGTCCTCGACCGCCTCCGCGACGCTCGCCACCTGGTTCAAGATCAAGGGCGTGAACTACTCGATCTCGTCGGCCTGCGCGACGTCCAACCATTGCATCGGCAACGCCTACGAGACCATTGCGGCCGGCCGCCAGGACGTGATCTTCGCGGGCGGGTGCGAGGAGCTCGACTGGGCCCTGTCCGTCCTGTTCGACGGCATGGGCGCCATGTCGTCGCGCTACAACGACCGTCCGGCCGTCGCCTCGCGGGCCTATGACAGGAACCGCGACGGCTTCGTCATCGCGGGCGGGGCCGGTGTCGTGGTGCTGGAGGAGCTGGAGCACGCCCGGGCGCGCGGCGCCCGCATCTACGGCGAGATCGCCGGCTACGGCGCCACCTCGGACGGGCACGACATGGTGGCGCCCTCCGGCGAGGGCGCCGTGCGCTGCATGCGGATGGCGCTGCGCGGCGTCGGCCCCAAGGTCGATTACATCAACCCTCACGCGACCTCGACGCCCGTCGGGGACGAGAAGGAGATCGAGGCGATCCGGGAGGTCTTCGGCTCCGGCGATGCCTGCCCGCCGATCTCGGCCACGAAGTCGCTGACGGGCCATTCGCTCGGCGCGACCGGCGTGCAGGAGGCCATCTACTCGCTCCTCATGATGAATGGCGGCTTCATCGCGGAGAGCGCCCATATCGAGGAGCTCGACCCCGCCTTCGCCGACATGCCGATCCTGCGGGAGCGCCGTGACGGCGTGCAGCTCGGCTGCGTGATGTCGAACTCCTTCGGGTTCGGCGGCACCAACGCCACCATCGTCCTCAAGCACGTCGACGCGTAACGGCGACAACAACGGGACGGGGACGCCGTGACAGCTCTGATGCAGGGGAAGCGCGGCCTCGTGATGGGCGTCGCGAACGACCATTCCATTGCCTGGGGGATCGCCCGCACGCTCGCGGCCCACGGGGCCGAACTCGCCTTCACCTACCAGGGCGAGGCGCTCGGAAAACGCGTCGCGCCGCTCGCCGCCTCCCTCGGCTCGCACTTCGTGCTCCCGTGCGACGTGGAAGACCTCGCCTCGTTGGACCGCGTCTTCTCCGGCCTGGACGAGCGCTGGGACGGGCTCGATTTCGTGGTCCATGCCATCGCGTTCTCGGACAAGAACGAGCTGAAGGGCCGCTACGCCGACACCACGCGCGAGAATTTCGCCCGCACCATGCTGATCTCGTGCTTCTCCTTCACGGAGATCGCCCGGCGGGCTGCGGACCGGATGCGGAGCGGCGGCGCGATGGTGACGCTGACCTATGGCGGCTCGACCCGGGTCATGCCGAACTACAACGTGATGGGCGTCGCGAAGGCGGCGCTCGAGGCCTCCGTCCGCTACCTCGCGGGCGATTTCGGCCCGCAGAACATCCGGGTCAACGCGATCTCGGCCGGCCCGGTCCGGACACTCGCGGGCGCCGGCATCGCGGATGCCCGCTTCATGTACAATTTCCAGAAGGCGAACGCGCCCCTCCGGCGCACCGTGACCACGGACGAGATCGGCGGCTCGGCCCTCTACCTGCTGTCGGACCTGTCGGGCGGCGTCACGGGCGAGGTGCATTACGTGGATTCCGGCTACAACATCATCTCCATGCCGCGCCCGGACGTGCTGAAGGCGCAGGAGGCGGCCGAGGGCTGAGGCTGGACCGCGCCTTGCCTGCGCTCGGCGGATGACCGAGCCCCGCTCAGCCCTCGTCCTGTTCTCCGGCGGCCAGGATTCGACGACCTGCCTCGCCTGGGCGCTCAACCGCTACGAGCGCGTGGAGACGGTCGGCTTCTCCTACGGGCAGCGCCACGCGGTCGAGCTCCAATGCCGCGAGCCGATCCGCCGGGCGCTCAGGCGGCTCTCGCCGGATTGGGACGGGCGGCTCGGTCCGGACCGCGTCGTCGACCTCGCGGTGCTGGGCGAGGTCAGCCTGTCGGCCCTGACCGCCGACCTGCCGCTCGGCACCCGTCCGGACGGCCTCCCGGCGACCTTCGTGCCGGGCCGCAACCTCGTCTTCCTGGCCTTCGCCGGTATCGTGGCGTTCCAGCGCGGGATCGGACGGCTCGTCGCCGGCGTCTGCGAGACGGATTTCTCCGGCTACCCCGATTGCCGGGACGAGACCGTGCGGGCGATGTCGAAGGCGCTCGGCCTCGGCATGGCGACGGACATGCCGGTCGAGACGCCGCTCATGTTCGTCGACAAGGCCGCGACCTGGCGGCTCGCCCGGGAAATCGGCGGGCAGGCACTCGTCGACCTCGTCGTCGCCGAGACGCATACCTGCTACCTAGCCGACCGGACGCACCGTCACCCGTGGGGCTATGGCTGCGGGGAATGCGACGCCTGCCGGCTTCGCCGTGCCGGGTGGGAGCGGTTCGTGTTGAGCAGGTGAGGGCGCCCAAATCTGCGCAAGTTGCGGCTTCAGAGCGCCGCGACGATCGTCTCGATCGGCATAAACATCGTCTTGGTGCCCTGCGGGAATTCCAGGAAGCCGTATCGTATGTAGAAGGCGCGGGCGTCGTCATCTTTCGCATGGAGCGTCAGGGCACGGAATCCGACGAGTTTGTGAGCCTCCGCCGCCCGCTTCATGGCATCGCGAAGGAGCGCGCCACCGATCTGCCGCCCGTGGAGGCCGCGATCCACCGCGAGACGACCGAGAACCATCATGGGGATCGGGTCCGGCATGTTGCGACGGAGCTTGCCCGGCACCCCCGCATGGCTCGCTCCGCCCGTCGCCAGGCAGTAGTAGCCGACGACGGTTCGCCCCTGGCAGACGACGTATGTTCTCGCCGATGGTCCTTCGCTCTTCAGCGCGCGGTGCCGAAGCCAATCGTCGAGGGGTGGCTTGCCGCAGCTGAACGATGCGACATCATGTTGTTCTCCGATCGGCGCGGGCGGCGTGATCGCCGGCCCGCGCGCGCCGGGTAGTTCCCTCAGGCTTCCCACGGCGCCTTAACTGCAAGAAGCTGTTTTAGCTTCTCGTTCGGCGGCGGCGGGTTGTCGAGCAGGGCCATGAGGGCATCGTGCTGCTCGGCATTGAGCTGGAAGAATCGCTGGTCAAGGAGCACGTCGATCGCGTGCTGGCGCGCGCTCTCGAGCATGAACTCCGTTCGCGACTTTCCGATCACGGCCGCAGCCGTGTTTATGAGGTCGAGCACGCGCGTCGAAACGCGCATGCTGATGGAGGTCTCGCTCCGATCCCGCGTCTGAGCGCGCTTCGGTCGATCCACGAGGGCGACAGCGGTCATCGCGTTTGTCCTGGAGTTGGTCGGGCTCTTCATGGAGCACGGCTATAGAGCACATTCGTATATGCATCGTCAATACGAAAACCGACGATTGGTTCCAAACTCCCTCCCGGCTTGCCATCCGGACCGCCGGTCCGTAGAGGCCGCGCCTCTGGCGGAGCGGGCGTGATGGCGGGTTTCAAGGAGCGGGTCTTCTCGGGCGTTCAGCCGACCGGGAACCTCCATCTCGGCAACTATCTCGGAGCGATCAAGCGCTTCGTCGAGCTGCAATCGGGCCGCGACTGCATCTACTGCGTCGTCGACATGCACGCGCTCACCGCGCAGCTCTACCAGCCCGATCTCGCGAGCCAGATCCGGGAGGTCACGGCCGCGTTCCTGGCCGCCGGGATCGACCCGAAGGCGCATATCGTCTTCAACCAGAGCCAGGTCTCCGCCCATGCCGAGCTCGCCTGGATCTTCAACTGCGTGGCCCGGCTCGGCTGGATGAACCGGATGACCCAGTTCAAGGAGAAGGCCGGCAAGGACCGGGAGAACGCCTCGCTCGGCCTCTACGCTTATCCGTCGCTCATGGCCGCCGACATCCTCCTCTACCGGGCGACGCACGTGCCGGTCGGGGAGGACCAGAAGCAGCATCTCGAACTGACGCGCGACATCGCGTCGAAGTTCAACAACGATTTCGCCGCGCCGATCGCGGAGCGCGGCTTCGGCGAAGGCTTCTTTCCGCTGACGGAGCCGCTGATCGGCGGCCCGGCCGCGCGCGTCATGTCTCTGCGCGACGGGTCGAAGAAGATGTCGAAATCGGACCCCTCCGACTTCTCGCGCATCAACCTCACGGACGATCCCGACACGATCGCCCAGAAGGTCCGCAAGGCGAAGACCGATCCCGAGCCGCTCCCGTCCGAGGAGGCGGGCCTCGCGGGCCGCCCGGAGGCCGAGAACCTCGTCGGCATTTATGCCGGGCTCGCGGAGCGCTCCAAGGAGGAGGTGCTGCGCGAGTTCGGCAACGCCCAGTTCTCGGCCTTCAAGAGCGCGCTCGTGGACCTGTCCGTCGAGCGGCTCGGGCCGATCGGGAGCGAGATGAAGCGCCTCCAGGACGATCCGGGCTACATCGAGGCCGTGCTGGCGGACGGCGCCGCCCGCGCGCGGGCGATCGCGGCGGAGACAATGGCCGCGGTGAAGGATATCGTCGGCTTCGTCCGGTTGTAGGCGGAGCGGGGCGGGTGGCGGGCACCAGGCGGTCCTTCGAGCGCGGTCACCGGCCCAAATTCCTGGTGGTGGTGGACGGCACGCCGGAAAGCGGGCGCGCGCTCCGCTTCGCGGCCCGGCGCTGCGCCCGGACCGGCGCCAGCCTGCTCATGCTCGGCGTGGCCGAGCCCCCGGACAATTTCGAATGGATCGGCGTCGGCGAGGCGCTCCGGGAGGAGGCGCGGGAGGAGGCCGAAACGAGGCTCGCCGCCGCCCGGGCGGAGGCCGCATCCGCCGCCCCGATCATCGTGCCGGAGGAGGCGGTCCGGATCGGCGACAAGGCCGAGGTCATCCGGGCGCTGATCGAGGAGGACGAGGACATCTCCTTCCTGGTGCTCGCGGCCGGGACGGGCGCGTCCGGCCCGGGGCCGCTCGTCACCGCGCTCGCGGCGTCGGCGAATGCGAGCTTCCCCGTGCCGGTCGTGATCGTTCCGGGAGACCTCGGCGACGCCTCGATCGACGCGCTCGCCGGCTGAGGATGGTGGCAGGAACGTCTCCGACACGGGACGCGGACCGAACGCATGCTGGAAGTCGTAGGTCCTGTCTCAATGGGCGAGCGCGGGGCGGTTCCTGCTCAGCGACGTCGAACAGGAAGTTCTAGCGTCGTCAGGCGTTTTCCGTTATACGAAAAGATGCGCGTCATCGTTCCTGAGACGAAACGGATCATCAACCTTGCCAAGCATGGGATCGACCTTGCCGATTTTGCGGCCGGGTTCAGCTGGCATCGGTATGTCGCGTTCGCCGCGAAGCCGAGCCGGACGGGTCGTACGCGGGACATCTACATCGGCCGTTTAGGTGGACGCCTCGTGACTGCCGTCGTTTCGCCTCTCGGGTCGGAGGCCTTGGCGGTGATCAGCATCCGGACGGCGAGCGTGAAGGAAAGGGACTTCCATGACGCGGAAATTTGATTGGAGCGGTGCGGCCCGTCTGTCGCCTGACGAACTCGCGCGCCTTCTCGAAGCGGACCACGATGCTGTCGACGACAACCCGGAGGCGACAGAGGAGCAGCTCGCTTCGGCGGTCGTCGGCGAACGCCGTCCGGGACGGCGCGGGCCGGGGAAGCGGCCGGCGAAAGTGCTGCTCACGATGCGGGTCGAGCCCGACATCCTGGAAGCATGGCGCGCGACCGGAGAGGGGTGGCAGGGACGTATTCACGACCTCTTGAGGCGTGAGGCACCGAAACTACGGATCTGATTGCTCGTGGGACGGTCCGCCCGCGTGAACAGGCGACTTTGAGCTGGCGACCCGTATTAACGGGCGCGCCGACGGTGCTCACATAGCTCGATCGGGCGAGTTAGAGTTCGCGGCCCGCCCGCCGCCATCCACATTGAGGTCGCGCCTGTGCTAGACCGGGCACGACCAACCCTCCGCTCCCGCGCGAAAGGCCCACCATGTTCATCCAGACAGAGGCGACACCGAATCCGGCGACCCTCAAATTCCTGCCCGGGCGCGTGGTGCTGCCGGACGGCACCTTCGACGCCACGGACGCGGCGGCCGCCGCCGCATCTCCGCTCGCGTCCCGGCTGATCGCCATGCCGGAGGTCTCAGGCGTGTTCCTGGGTCACGACTTCATCACGGTGACGAAGGCGCAGGGCGAGTGGCAGCACGTGAAGCCCGCCGTGCTCGGCGCCATCATGGAGCATTTCCTGTCCGGCGCGCCCGTGCTGGAGGCCGGCACCGCGGCCGATAGTGCGGGACCGGGCGGCGAGTTCTTCGAGGAGGCGGATCTCGAGACGGTCGAGGCGATCAAGGACCTCCTCGAGACCCGCGTCAGGCCGGCGGTCGCGAGCGACGGCGGCGACATCACCTTCAAGGGGTTTCGGGACGGGACGGTGTACCTGAACATGCGCGGGTCCTGCGCCGGCTGCCCGTCTTCCACCGCGACGCTGAAGCACGGCATCGAGAACCTCCTGAAGCATTTCCTGCCGGATGTCCGCTCCGTGGAGGCGGTCGCCGCCTGAACGAGGCTCAGGACGCGTGCGCGTCCTCGCCATCGACACCGCGCTCGCCCAATGCGCCGCCTGCCTGCTCGACAATGAGGCGGCCGAGCCGCCCCTCGCAGCGGAAGCGCTGCCGATGGAGCGCGGCCATGCCGAGGCGCTCCTGCCGCTGCTCGACCGGGTGATCGCCCGCGTCCCCGGCGGCTTCGGGACGGTGGAGCGCGTCGTCGTGACCGTCGGGCCCGGCAGCTTCACCGGGCTCCGCATCGGCATCTCGGCGGCGCGCGCGGTCGGTCTCGCGCTCGGGGTGCCGGTCGTGGGGGTCACGACCCTCTCCGCCCTCATGGCTCCGCTGATGGCGGGTCCGAGATCGCGCCTCGTCGTGGCGGCCATCGACGCCCGGGGCGGGCGGGTCTACGCCCAGGCGATCGCGCCGAACGGCCGTGCGATCGTCGAGCCGGCCGTTCTTCCGGTGCGGGACGTCGTCCGGGCGCTCGGGTCGAGCGGCGTGCTCCTCGTCGGGTCGGGCGCCGCCGCCATCGCCGCGGAAGCCTGGTCGGTCGGGCTCGACGTGCGGCGCCACGACGGTGCGCCCTGCCCGGACATCGAGTGGGTCGCACGGCTCGGGGCGGCGGCCCGGCCGGACGAGGCGCTCCCGAAACCGCTCTACCTCGCGGCCCCCGACGCGCGTCCGCAGGCCGCGTCCCGGCTGCCGCGTCTGTGAACTGGCTCGGTCGTCTCGGCCTGTCGCGTTCCCCGGCGCGGGTCGCGCCGGTCGGCTTCGGGCACACGGCCTGCCTCGCCGCCATCCACGAGAGCGCCTTCGCCCGCCCTTGGGGCGCGGAGGATTTCGAGGCGTTCCTCATCGACCCAGCCGTCAGGCTCGACGGCTTGTTCTTCGGACGCGACCCCGATCCGTCCGGCTTCGTCCTGTCCCGCCGCGTCCTCGACGAGGCCGAAATCCTGTCCGTGGCGCTGCACCGGACGAAGCGGGGCCGCGGGCATTCCCGAATCCTGATGACGCATCACCTCCAGGCGCTGGGCTATGCCGGGATCCGCACCGTCCATCTCGAGGTCGAGGAGGGCAACGACCCGGCGCTGGCGCTCTACGGGCGGCTCGGATTCGAGCCTTGCGGAAACCGGCCCGGCTATTACGCCCGCCCGGACGGCAGTCGCGCCTCCGCCATCTCCATGACGCTGGCCTTGAGCCCGTCAGGCCGTCAGCCGGCCTCATGACGCGGTTCGGGCTCGTCTGGCGGCTGGCCGTGCAGGCGGGGGCCTTGCTGCTGCTCGGCCCCGTGCAGGTGCTCGCGGCCCGCCGCGGCTGGAAGGCGGCCGGCCTCGTCCCGGTGCTGTTCCACCGCCTCTTCCTCCGGCTCTTCGGCATCCGTGTCGCGGTCTTCGGCCACCCTCCGCAGCCCGGTACGCCGACCCTCGTCGTCGCGAACCACGTCTCCTGGCTCGACATCCCGGTGATGGGGAGCCTCGTGCCGCTCTCGTTCGTGGCGAAGCGGGAGATCGCGTCCTGGCCTCTCGTCGGGCACCTGGCGCGGCTCCAGCGCTGCGTCTTCTTGGACCGGACCCGCAAGGCCGCGACGGCCGACGCCAACGCGGCCATCGCGACGCGGCTCGCCGGCGGGGAGGCCATCCTGCTCTTCCCGGAGGGCACGACCGGCGATGGCTGCCGGACGCTGCCGTTCCGCTCCTCGCTGGTCGGCGCCGCCCGGGCGGCGCTCGCGGCTCCCGGCGCGCCGGCCGAGATCCGGCTGCAGCCGCTCGCGATCGCCTATACCGGCCGCAACGGCCTGCCCGTCACCCGGCGCGAGCGGCCCGAGATCGCCTGGTACGGCGACATGGAGCTCGCCCCGCACGTCGCGGGCTTCGTGCGGGGCGGACCGCTCGACGTTTCGCTGGTCTGGGGGGAGCCCATCCCGTTCGGGGCCGCGAGCGACAGGAAGCGCGCGACGGCGGCGGCCGAGCGGGCGATCCGGACCGCCATCCGGCACCTGTCGGCCGCCCGGTGACGCCGCTATTCTCTTGCGGGACGGGAAGGATTAATAAGGCGCGGGCGCAGGCTGCGCCGGACCGGGATCGCCACCTCACGTGAAGAAGGCCTTCATCAAGTCCTACGGCTGCCAGATGAACGTCTACGATGCGGGCCGGATGGCCGACATCGTCTCCGCCGAGGGTTACGGCGAGGCCGGAACGGCCGACGAAGCGGACCTCGTCATCCTGAACACCTGCCACATCCGCGAGAAGGCGGCCGAGAAGGTCTATTCCGAGCTCGGCCGCCTCCGCGACATGAAGCGGGACCGGGCGGCGGCCGGGCGCGACACCCGGATCGTCGTGGCGGGCTGCGTCGCGCAGGCGGAGGGCCGCGAGATCCTGCGGCGAGCGCCGGCGGTCGACGCGGTGGTCGGGCCGGGAAGCTATCACCGCCTCCCGGGCATCCTGGCCGGCCTGTCCGGTCCGGTGGACACGGAGTTCCCCGAAGCCGACAAGTTCGATCTCCTGCCGCCCCCGTCGCGCCGCCGGGTCCGGGCGCGGGGCGTGTCCGCGTTCCTCACCGTCCAGGAGGGGTGCGACAAGTTCTGCTCCTTCTGCGTGGTGCCGTACACGCGGGGTGCCGAGACCTCGCGGCCGGTCGCCGCCATCCTGGCCGAGGCGGGCGAGCTGCTCGCGGCCGGGGTGCGCGAGATCACGCTGATCGGGCAGAACGTGAACGCCTTCCACGGGGTCGGGCCGGACGGCAGGGCCTGGTCGCTCGCCAGGCTCATGTCCAGGCTGGCCGGTATGGAGGGGCTGTCGCGCCTCCGCTACACGACGAGCCACCCGGGCGACATGGCGGACGACCTCGTGGCCGCCCATGCCGAGCTGCCGGCGCTCATGCCGTATCTCCACCTGCCGGTGCAGGCCGGCTCCGACCGCATCCTGCGGGCCATGAACCGGCGCCACACGGCCGACGATTACCTCCGGCTGGTCGACCGCATCCGGGCCGTCCGGCCCGACATCGCGCTCTCCTCCGACTTCATCGTCGGCTTCCCGGGGGAGACGGAAGCCGATTTCGCCGCCACGATGCGGCTCGTGGAGAGCGTCGGCTTCGCGGGCTCCTTCTCCTTCAAGTATTCCGGGCGGCCGGGCACGCCTGCGGCCGACATGCCGGGCGCGGTTCCCGATCCCGTGTCGAGCGACCGCCTGCAGGCCTTGCAGTCCCGCCTCGAAGCGGATCGCCAGGCCTTCAACCGCGGCACGGTCGGGCGCGTCCTCGACGTCCTGGTCGAGAAGCCCGGCCGCCATCCGGGTCAGCTGAACGGCAAGTCCCCGTTCCTGCAGCAGGTGCAGGTGACGGGCGCGGCGGCGGCCCCGGGCGACACGGTCCGGGTCCGGGTGACCGGGACGGCGCCGAACAGCCTGTTCGCCGAGGCGGTCGGAGCCGCTCCGGCGCTGGACGCGGCCGCGTGAGGGAGCCCAGGGTGAGGCCGGTCACGATCGCGGCCGAGAGGGCCGCTCCCCGCCCCCCGAGCCTCGCCGAACCGCCCGGCGGCGAGGCTGAGTTCACGCTGTCCTTCGAGGACAACCGGCTCGCCGGACTGCTCTTCGGGCATTACGACCAGAACGTCGCCCATATCGAGCGGCGCCTCGGCGTGATGCTGAACGCGCTCGGCAACCAGGTCGTGGTGAAAGGCCCGCCCGATTCGGCCGCGCGCGCCCGGCGGGTGCTGGAAGGGCTCTACGACCGCGTGAAGCGCGAAGGCTCGCTGTCCCTCGGGGACGTGGACGGCGTCATCCAGGAGAGCGCGCTCCAGGGCAGCCTGTTCCCGTCCCCGGCCGACCCGGCCGGGGGCGCCCGCACGGCCTTCGAGCAGATCGCGACCCGCAAGCGCGGCCCCGTCCGGGCGAGGACGGCGGCGCAGGATTCCTACCTGCGGGCGCTGCGCCAGCACGAGCTCGTCTTCGCGGAAGGGCCGGCCGGCACGGGCAAGACCTGGCTCGCCGTCGGCCACGCCGTGTCGCTCCTGGAAAGCGGCCAGGCCGACCGGCTGATCCTGTCCCGTCCGGCCGTGGAGGCGGGCGAGCGGCTGGGCTTCCTACCGGGCGACATGCGCGACAAGGTCGATCCCTATCTCCGGCCGATCTACGACGCCCTCCACGACTTCATGGAATCCCGCCACGTCGAGCGGGCGCTCACGACCGGGATGATCGAGGTGGCGCCTCTCGCCTTCATGCGCGGCCGCACGCTGACCAACGCCGTGGTGCTGCTGGACGAGGCGCAGAACACCACCTCCATGCAGATGAAGATGTTCCT
>CALMTJ010000096.1:0-9258 GCA_937872715.1 uncultured Methylobacteriaceae bacterium | reverse complement strand
GTTCCTGACGCGGCTCGGCGAGGGCTCGCGCATGATCGTCAACGGCGACCCGACCCAGATCGACCTCCCGCCCGGCCAGAGGTCGGGCCTGATCGAGGCCGTGCGGATCCTGGACGGCGTGGAGGGCGTCGCTCGCGTCGTCTTCCGGGACGTGGACGTCGTCCGGCACGACCTCGTCCGCCGC
The DNA here is from genome assembly GCA_937872715.1 of uncultured Methylobacteriaceae bacterium. Taxonomy (GTDB): domain Bacteria; phylum Pseudomonadota; class Alphaproteobacteria; order Rhizobiales; family Beijerinckiaceae; genus Enterovirga. The sequence continues at coordinate 9,074 of CALMTJ010000096.1, read as the reverse complement.
ATCGTTTCGGCCTACGAGGCGGCCGGCCGCGTGCAGGCGGGGCCGGCCGCGTGATCGCGCTCGACATCGTGGACGAGGCGGGCGGCTGGTCCGCCGAGGGGTTCGATCCGGCTTCGGCGGAACGGGCAGCGGCCGCGGCCGTCGCGGTCGCGCCCGATGCGCCTTCCGGCCCGCTCGCCGCGACGCTCCTCCTCTGCGACGACGCCGCCATCCGGGTCCTGAACCGCGACTGGCGCGGGCAGGACAAGGCGACCAACGTCCTGTCCTTTCCGTCCGGAGCCCCGGCCGTCCCGGGCGAGGCGCGCCATCTCGGCGATGTCGCGCTCGGCTTCGAGACGGTGCTCCGCGAGGCCGCGGAGGAGGGCAAGAGCGTGGCCCACCACGCGACCCACCTCGTGGTGCACGGCATCCTCCACCTCCTCGGACGCGACCACGGCAGCGATGCCGAGGCGGACGGCATGGAGGCGCTGGAGGTTTCCGCGCTCGCCACCCTCGGCATCCCGGATCCGTACCGTGACATCGAGGCCTGATCCCCTGCCGACGACGCGATCATGAGCGACGAGAAACGGGACGAGCGGAGCGCGCCGGAGACGGATGCGGTCCGGGAGGGCTGGATCGACCGGCTGCGGCAGCGATTCAGCCTGAAGTCGCGCGAATCGATCCGGGACGACCTCGAGGAGGTCCTGGCGGAGGCGACGGAGGCGGCCGAGTTCTCGCCGCACGAGCGCGCGATGCTCACCAACGTTCTGGCCTTCCACCGCGTCCGGGTGAGCGACGTGATGGTGCCGCGCGCCGACATCGTGTCCGTGGCGGCCGAGACCAGCCTCGGCGAGCTCCTGGCCCTGTTCCGGACGGCCGGCCATTCGCGCCTGCCCGTCTACGGCGAGACGCTCGACGAGCCGCTCGGCATGATCCACATCCGCGACCTCATGGATACGCTGACGAGCCACGGCGAGGGCCCGTCCGGGGATCCTCCGGCATCGAACCGCATCACGAGCCTCGCGGCCGTCGACCTCTCCTCCACCCTCCAGGCCGCCCGGATCCTGCGGCCCGTCCTCTTCGTTCCCCGCTCCATGCCGGCGATAGACCTCCTGGTCCGGATGCAGGCGTCGCGCACGCACATGGCGCTCGTGATCGACGAATATGGCGGCACGGACGGCCTCGTCTCCATCGAGGACCTCGTGGAGGCGGTGGTCGGCGACATCGAGGACGAGCACGACGAGGCCGCCGACACCATGATCCGGGACGAGGGCGGCGTGCTCCTGATCGACGCACGGGCGAGCCTGGAGGACGTCTCGAAGGCGGTCGGACGCGACCTGCTGGCCGGGGTCGAGGCCGAGGAGGTCGACACCCTGGGCGGCCTGATCGTCACGAGGGCGGGACGCGTTCCGCTGCGGGGCGAGGTCATCGAGGGGCCGGACGGGCTCGAATTCGAAGTGGTCGATGCCGATCCCCGCCGGTTGAAGCGCGTCCGCGTCCACCAGAGGTCCGCGGGGCCGTCCGGCGAGGATGCCGCGACGGCCGCAGACGTGCCGGCCGGGATGGCGTCGGACCGGCCAGCCTGATGCGGGCGCTCGCCCACCGGGTCATCCTGGCCCACGGCCCGGCGCGGGTCCTGGTGATCTTCGCGTCGGGCGCTCTCGGCGCGCTGGCGATGCCGCCCGTCGGTTTCTGGCCCGCCCTCGCGGCGTCCCTGTCCGTCGCCGTGTGGATCGTGGACGGCTGCGCGGCCGGCGACCGCTTCCGGCGTCTCGCCGCCACCCGGCGGGCGGCCTTCGCCGGCTGGCTCTGGGGTTTCGGCTATTTCGTCGGCGGCCTCTGGTGGATCGGCGCCGCCTTCCTGGTCGAGGCCGACCTCTTCGCCTGGCTGATGCCCTTCGGCATCCTCGGGCTGCCGGCGATCCTCGCCGTCTTCCCGGCGATCGGCTTCGCGCTCGCGCGGGCGCTCTGGTCGCCCGGACCCGCACGCATCCTCGCGCTCGCCTTCGGCCTCGCGGCGTCCGAATGGCTGCGCGGCCACCTCTTCACGGGTTTTCCGTGGAACGCCCTCGGTATGGCCTTCGGCCAGGGCGCGTGGCTGATGCAATCGGCTTCCGTCTTCGGCCAGCACGGGCTCACGCTCCTCGTTGTCGCGATCCTGGCGGCGCCGGCCACGATCGGGACGGCGGAGGGACCCGCCGGGAGGTGGGGCGCGCCCGCGCTCGCCCTGCTCGGCCTCCTGTCGCTCGCCGGCCTCGGAGCCGCGCGGATCGCCGGCGCGCCCCCGGCCTTCGTTCCGGGCGTGAACATCCGGATGGTGCAGCCGAACCTCGATCAGGCCGCCAAGTTCGGGGGGGAGGAGGGCGGCGCGGTCCTTCAGCGCTACCTGGACCTCAGCGCCCGCGGCGCCTCGCCGGAACGGCCGGGCCTGGACGGGATCACGCATCTCGTGTGGCCGGAATCGGCCTTCCCGTTCCTGCTGCACCGGGAGCCGGCGGCGCTGTCGCGGATCGCCGACGCGCTTCCCGCCGGGGCTACGCTGATCACGGGCGCGGCCCGGAGCGAGCGCTCGCCCGAGGGCGGCATCCGCTACTACAACGCCATCCAGGTGGTCGGGAGCGACGGCGGCATCGCGGCGAGCTACGACAAGGTCCACCTCGTGCCCTTCGGCGAATACGTGCCGGCCTTCCTGGATGCCGGGTTGCGCGCGCTCGGATTGCGCCAGTTCGTGACCATCCCGGGCGGGTTCACGCCGGGCGACCATCGCGGGTCGCTGGCCGTGCCGGGCATCGGGCCGGTCGCCGCCTCCATCTGCTACGAGGCGATCTTTCCGGACGAGGTCCTGCCGGCCGGCGCCCGGCCGGTCGCGATCGTGAACGTGACGAACGACGGCTGGTTCGGCGCGACCGCGGGCCCGTACCAGCATTTCGCGCAGGCCCGCCTGCGGGCGGTGGAGCGGGGGCTGCCGCTCGTCAGGGCGGCGAATACCGGGATCTCCGCGATCGTTGATCCTTACGGGCGCGCGAGCGCATTGCTGTCGCTCGGGCAAGAAGGCGTGCTCGATGGGCGCTTGCCCGCCCCGCTATCGGCCACGATTTTCGATCGTGCAGGCAACTCGATTTTCTTGGCGATGTGCTTTACTTGCTTCGCGATCGCGGTCCTCGGACGGCGGTTCCAGCCTCCGTCGCCAGCCTAAACCTCTCCGGTTCGCGGGCAGTCCAGAGTCATAAAGGCGATAATCATGAAGAAGGCCCCGAACGACGTGGACCGGCACGTCGGCAGCCGCGTGCGGATGCGCCGCCTGATGATCGGGATGAGTCAAGAGAAGCTGGGTGACCTGCTCGGGGTGACGTTTCAACAGGTCCAGAAATACGAGAAGGGCACGAACCGGATCAGCGCCAGCCGACTTCAGCAGATTTCGACGTCGCTCGGCGTGACTATAGATTACTTGTACGGGCAGGCCGGCCGCGGCGAACCGGCGGAGGGCGCCGGCTTCGCCGAGGTCGGAGGCCAGGACTACGCCGCGGACGTGGTGACGGCGGATGGCTGGAAGCTGATGAGGGCGTTCAACAGGATCGACGACAAGAAGGTGAGACGGGCCTTGATCGAGCTCGTGCAGTCCGTCGCCGGGGAGGGCGCGGCCGAGGCTTGAACCTGTTCGTCAAAACGAACGCGTTCGCTTGACCGACTGTTGGCGCGGATGCGACAAGCGCCGCTTTCCGAGCCGACGGGGGTCTGACGTGTCGCGTGCCAATTATGTCTTCACCAGCGAATCCGTCTCGGAAGGGCACCCCGACAAGGTCTGCGATCGCATTTCGGACGAGGTGGTGGACGCCTTCTACCGGGCCGGCGCGTCGGAGGGGCTTGATCCCTGGAGCATCCGGGCGGCTTGCGAGACGCTGGCCACCACGAACCGCGTCGTCATCGCGGGCGAGTATCGCGGGCCGGCGAGCGTCACGCCCGAGCTGATCGACGCCGTCGCCCGCGAGGCCATCCGGGACATCGGCTACGAGCAGGACGGCTTCCACTGGAAGAACGCCGCCATCGAGGTTCTCCTGCACGGCCAGTCGGCCGACATCGCGCAGGGCGTCGATTCCGCCGGCAACAAGGACGAGGGCGCGGGCGACCAGGGGATCATGTTCGGCTATGCCTGCCGGGAGACGCCCGAGCTGATGCCGGCGCCGATCTACTATTCCCACAAGGTGCTGAAGGACCTGACGGATGCCCGGAAATCGGGCCAGGGTCCGGCGGCCGTGCTCGGCCCGGACGCCAAAAGCCAGGTCACCGTCCGGTACGAGGGCGGCAAGCCGGTCGCGGCGACGCAGATCGTGCTCTCCACCCAGCATCTGGACGCGTCCCTGTCCTCCGAAGACGTCCGGGCCATCGTCGAGCCGTTCATCCGCAAGGCGCTGCCGGACGGGTGGATCTCCGGCGAGACGATCTGGCACGTGAACCCGACCGGCAAGTTCGTGATCGGCGGGCCGGACGGCGATTGCGGCCTCACCGGACGCAAGATCATCGTGGACACCTATGGCGGGGCGGCGCCCCATGGCGGCGGCGCCTTCTCCGGCAAGGACCCGACCAAGGTCGACCGGTCGGCCGCCTACGCGGCCCGCTACCTCGCCAAGAACGTGGTGGCGGCCGGGCTCGCCGATCGCTGCACCATCCAGCTCTCCTACGCGATCGGCGTCGCGAAGCCGCTCTCCATCTATGCCGACCTGCATGGCGGCGGCCAGGTGGACGCCGACAAGCTCGAAGCCGCCCTGATGGAGGTGATGGACCTGTCGCCCCGGGGCATCCGGAGCCATCTCGACCTGAACAAGCCGATCTACGCCCGCACGTCCGCCTACGGCCATTTCGGCCGCGTTCCGGACGAGGAGGGCGGCTTCTCCTGGGAGAAGACGGACCTCGCCGACCAGCTCCGGTCCGCCCTGTCCTGAGCGGGGTGCCGGACGGGCCGGACGGGCCCGGCTCGTTCTACGGCCGCCGCAAGGGGAAGCAGCTCCGGCCCGGACAGGCCGGCCGCCTGGGCCGGATGCTGCCCGGCCTGCGGCTCCCTTCCGGCCCCGCGCCGCTCCGGGAGGCGTTCCCGGCCGGCCTGTCGGCGATCCGGCTCGAGATCGGCTTCGGGGGCGGCGAGCATCTGGCCGAGCAGGCGCGCCGCAACCCGGATGTCGGCTTCATCGGCGTCGAGCCCTTCGTGAACGGCCTCGTCAAGCTCCTGGCGGCGGTCGAGGCCGACGGGCTCCGGAACATCCGGGTCTGGGACGACGATGCCGGGCTCCTCCTGCCCGCCCTCCCGGACGGGTCGCTGGACCGCATCCATCTCCTTTATCCCGATCCCTGGCCCAAGCGGCGGCAGCGCAAGCGGCGCTTCCTCGACGACGGGAGCCTCGCCGAGATGGGTCGCGTCCTGCGTCCCGGCGGCGAGCTGCGCTTCGCGACCGATATCGACGATTACGCCGGCTGGGCGCTCGTCAGGGTCGCGCGGTCGGACATTCTGCGATGGGCTCCGGCCGGCGCCGCGGATTGGCGGGACTCATGGCCCGACTGGGTCCCGACCCGGTACGAGGCGAAGGCCAGGCGCGAGGGCCGCGGCTCGGCCTATCTCACCTTCGTCCGGGCGTGACGGCTCGGGACGCCAGCTGGGCGTCCCGGAAGCGAGTGACGGCGAGCCGTCCCGCCACAGGTCTGTGGACGGGCTCGACCCCGCTTTGAACCGGAAGAGTCCCGCGGGATATAGTCGAGGGAAGGTGATTCGCGGGCTGCTGGCAGCTCTCGCGCCGCCGAGCAATGTCGCGTGCGCGATGTCCGTCCACGCCGGTCGCGTCGTGACGTGGCAGCCATCTCTCGTCGGATCAACATGCCCGAGCTTCTCTTCGACGCCACCCGTTCCGAACACCCGCTCGACGTGGTCGAGCGGCTCGCCGCGATGCGGGAATGGAGCTTCGACCGGGCGGAGAACGACGAGATGTCGGTCTCCGTCTCCGGCCGCTGGGCCGAGTACCATGTGGCCTATACCTGGATCGAGAACGTCGAGGCGCTGCACGTCGCCTGCGCGTTCGACCTCAAGGTGCCCGACCGTCGCCGGGGCGAGGTTCTGCAGCTCATCTCCTTCGCCAACGAGCAGCTCTGGGTCGGCCATTTCGACCTCTGGACCTCCGAGAACGTGGTGATGTTCCGGCACGCGCTCCTCCTCGCGGGCGGCGCCGAGCCGACGCATGGCCAATGCGAGATCCTGCTCAAGGCGGCCGTGGACGCCTGCGAGCGCTATTACCAGGCGTTCCAATTCGTGCTCTGGGCCGGGAAGACCGCCCGCGAGGCGATCGAGGGCGTGCTCTTCGTGACGGAAGGCGAGGCCTGACGGCGGCGCTTCCGGCTTGATGGGCGGCGCTCCGGATGCGAACCGGAGCGCCATGACCGAACTCTCCGCCGACCTTCCCGCTTCGCTCGTCCTCGCCGGCGCCGGCAAGATGGGTGGCGCCATGCTCGAAGGGTGGCTCGCGGCCGGGCTTCCGCCGCCGCGCCTCACCGTCGTCGATCCCTGCCCGACGGAGGCGCTGTCGCGGCTCGCGTCGTCGCATGGCTTCGCGCTCAACCCCCCGGGCGGCGCCGCTCCCGAGGTCTTCGTCCTCGGGATCAAGCCCCAGGGCCTGCGGGACGCGGCTCCCGGACTCCGGTGGGCGGCCGGCCCGGACACCGCGCTCGTCTCCATCCTGGCCGGCAAGACCGTGGCCGACCTGAAGGCCGCCTTCCCGGAGGTCGGAGCCGTTGTCCGGACGATCCCGAACCTTCCGGCCTCCATCGGGCGGGGCGCGACGGGCGCCTTCGCGGAGCGGGCGGTCACGGCCCGGCAGCGGGCCGTCGCGTCCGGGCTCCTGTCCGCCGTCGGCATCGTCGAGTGGGTGGCGGACGAAGGCCTGATCGACGCGGTCACGGCCGTGTCCGGCTCCGGGCCCGCCTACGTGTTCCACCTCGTGGAGGCGCTCGCGGAGGCTGGTCGCGCCGCCGGCCTCGAGGCCGGCCTCGCGGGCCGCCTCGCGCGCGCAACCGTGGTCGGGGCTGGCGAGCTCCTGGACCGCAGCGACCTGCCGGCCGGGACGCTGCGGGAGAACGTCACCTCGCCCGGCGGCACCACGGCCGCGGCGTTCGCCATCCTCATGGGGGAGGGCGGCATGACGCGCCTCCTGGAGCAGGCCGTGGCGGCGGCCAAGCGACGCGCCGCCGAGCTGTCCGGCTGAGCCGGCGGGCCGCCGGCTTCGCGCGAACGCCGAAAGGCGTTACAGGCTCGGCGACGAGACGGGAGACCCGCGATGTCCGACCCCTTCATCATGCCCTCCGGCGAAAGCGATCCGGCCGGGGCGATCCCGGCCAGGCCGCCGCGCGAGGCGGCCGTCGAGGCGCTGATGCGGCTCGCGGCCGAGCAGCCCTGGAGCGACATCGAGATCGCCGACGTGGCGCGCGAGGCCGGCCTATCCCTGTCGCAGATGCGCGACCTGTTCCCGTCGAAGGGCGCGATCCTGGACGGCTTCACCCGCATGATCGACAAGCAGGTGATCGAGGGCACGAGCGCCGATCTCGCGGGCGAGCCGGCACGGGAGCGCGTCTTCGACGTGCTGATGCGGCGCCTGGACGCGATGGCGCCCTACCGCCGGGCGCTGAAGCGCGTCGGCTGGGCGCTGCGCACGGAGCCGATGTCGCTCGCGGCGCTGAACCGCTCGGCGCTGAACTCGATGCGCTACATGCTGGCGGCCGCGGGCGTGCCGACGGAGGGGTCGCTCGGCTTCGTCAAGCTGCAGGGCGCCGTGCTGACGCTCGCAAACGTCATGGAGACCTGGTTCGACGACGAGGATTCGGCCCAGGCGAAGACCATGGCGAAGCTCGACCGGGAGCTCACCCGGGCGGAGCGCGTGCTGGAGCGGGCGGACGACGTGCGGCGCCTGACGGCACCGCTGCGGGCCCTGGGACAGGCCGTGATCGACGGGGGCGCCCGCCTGCGGCGCGGAGATCGGCGGCGCTCGGCCGAAGACGACGGCGAGACGGCCGATCCGGCCGCCGCGATCTGACGACCCGATGCCTGCCGAAGGGGCCGCCCCGACCGTCGCGTTCGCCGATTTCCTGAAGCTCGACATCCGGGTCGGCCGGATCGTCTCCGCCGAGCCGTTCCCGGAGGCCCGCAAGCCCGCGATCAAGCTCGCGATCGATCTCGGCCCGGAGATCGGCACCAAGCGGTCCTCGGCCCAGATCACCCGACACTACCGGCCGGAGGAGCTCGTCGGCCGTCTCGTCCTCTGCGTCGTGAACTTCCCGCCGAGGCAGATAGGCCCGACGATCTCGGAGGTGCTGACGCTCGGCGTGCCCGACCCGGACGGCGCCGTGGTTCTCGTGGCGCCCGACCGCGCGGTGCCGCTCGGCGGCCGGCTGTTTTGACGCGGCCCGGGCAGGCGCTGCTGGCGGCCGGCCTCCTCCTTGCGGCCTTCTCGCTCCGGCTCGTCTTCACCAGCCTGTCGGCCGTGCTGCCGGACGTCATGGCGACGCTCCGCCTGTCGCCGATCGAGGGCGGCCTCCTGACCACGCTCCCGGTCTTCTGCCTCGGCCTCTTCGCCCCGCTCACCCCCCGGCTCATCCGGCTCCTGGGCCTCGAGCGCCTGGTCGGGCTTCTCCTCCTGACGCTCGCGGCCGCGACGGCCGTGCGGGGCGTCGAGGCCTATCCGGCGCTCCTCGCCGGCTCCCTCGGCGCCGGCGCCGCGATCGCCGCCCTGAACGTGATCATGCCGCGCCTCGTGAAGCGCGACTTCCCGCGACATGCGGCGCTGATGACCGGCCTCCCGTACATGTTCATGACCTCCGGCGCCGCGCTCGCGGCCGGCGCGACCGTTCCCGTTCAGCGGGCTCTCGGCGGCTCCTGGACGGCGGCGCTGGCGAGCTGGGCGGTCCCGACAGGGCTCGCGACGCTCCTTTGGCTGCCGCGGGCCTGGCGCGGAGGCACGCGGAACGGGCGCGACCCGCCAGGCTACGGCTGGCTATGGCGCGATCGTCTGGCCTGGCAGGTGACGCTGTTCTTCGGGCTGCAGTCGATGGGCTTCTACATCACG
>CALMTJ010000095.1 GCA_937872715.1 uncultured Methylobacteriaceae bacterium | reverse complement strand
TCCCAGGCGAGCGCCTTCTCGCGCGGGCCTTCGACCGCCGCGCCCTCGGCCGTGAACGCGACCCGCCCCGTACCGCCCGGACCCTCCACGATCCGGCCGATCAGCCCCGCCTCGAAACGGTCGCCGGGCCGCACGAAGCGCGGCAGGGAGGGCTGCGCCACGATCTCCTGTCGCACCGCCATCTCGCCCGTGGCGAAGCCGAACCGGTCCGGCCCGGAGACGGCCTTCGCCCTGAGCTTGAAGACCGTGAGCGTGTCCGGAAGCTTGACCTTGATCCGGGCGACCCCGTCCGGCCCGACCGGCACGCGCGGGAGATAGACCGGCACGGGCGTGAAGTTCTTGCGGACGGAGATGTTCTCGACCCCCCAATCGTCGACGGCCTCGTCACCCCCCGGGTTCTCCTCCAGCGGGATCACCCCGAAGGCCATGTTGCGGGTGTCCCGGGCCGCCATCCGGGTCGGGCGCGCGACCTGGAAGGCCGGCAGGGGATCGAGCGGGCGCTCGCGGGCGAGCGACAGCACCGCCTGATCGACCATCCAGAAGGTCGCCTCGCCGCCGAGCGGGCGGCCGGTCTCGTCCGAGAGGCGCAGGGCCACCTCGACCTCCTGCCCCGGCCGGGCGCGCGCGGGCGCCTCGAGCGCCGCCAGCACGATGTTCTGGACGGGCGAGACCTTCAGCCATTTGGTCGCCGCGACCGTGACGGGCTTCGTGCCGTCGAACGGCGCGGTCGGGCTGGCCTCGGCGGCGCCGGGCAGCCGTCCCCGCATCAGGAGGAAGTGGACCGCGAGCTTCGGCCCCTCCTCCTTGCGCAGCGTCACCGGGTAGCGGCCGAAGCCGTTGCGGATGTCCACCCAATCGTAGCGGAAGCGGCCCTCCGGCTCCTCGACGACCGCGAGGGCGCGCGCGGTCTGGAACGGGCTCTGCACCACGAGCGTCGCGGTCTCGCCCGGCGCGTATTCGTCCTTCTCCGTCGTGACCGCGACCGTCTCGCCCGGCGGGCGAGCCCAGGTCACGGGCGTCCCGCCGCCCATGAAGAGATCGACGGACACGATCTGCCGGCGGCCGATCCGGTCGGACGCCTCGACCTGAACGAGGTACACCCCCGCCTCGCGGGCCTCGAAGGGGAGGCGCTGCGCCTCCGTGCCGGACGTCACCTTCCGCTCGAGGATCGTCTCGTCCATCACCTGGGTGACGTATTTGGCCGAGCCCTGGCTGAAATCGGAGGCCTGGAGCACGGAAGCCCAGTTCCGCCGCACGAGGCGAACGGTCATCGGGAGACCGGCCAGCGGCTCCCCCCTGGCGTCCACGGCCAGGATCTCCGGCTCGATCGTGCCGGCCTGCGCGAGGTAGCGCGGCACCTTCACGCCGAGCGTGAAGGGCGGCAGCGCCACGACGTTCTGGACCGACCGGACCTGGAGGTCGTCGTCGGCCGTGACCGTCGCCTCGATCGAGTAGCGGCGCGGCTGGGCGGTGGGCTCGATCGTCGGGTCGAGCGTGAGGCGCGCGGCCCCGCCCGCATCCGTCTTCGCCTCGCGCTCGAGCACGGGGGTCGAGCGGAACTTCGCATCGCCCGAGAAGCGGCTGTCGGACGAGAACAGGAAGCCTTCGCGGCCGGGCGGCGTCCAGGCCTGCGGGAACTGCGTGACGCGCCAGCGTATCGGCCGCTCGGCCACGAGGCCGCCGGCGAAATACTTGGCCAGGAGGTCGACGGAGAACTCGCCGTCGAGCGGCACCTCCTTCGGGCCGTTCAGCCCCACCTCGAAGGTCGGCAGCCGGTAGGCCTCCTTCTTGAACGGGAACTCGCCGCAGGTCTCCTCCTGCCCTTCCGGCTGGAAGCGGAGCCCGTATTCACCCGTCGCCTCCGTCTGCACGTCGAAGCGGTGGTAGAAGCCGCCCGCCTCGTCGATCGTCACCGGATACCGCCATTCGGCGTCGCTCGGCCCCGAGACGATCAGCGTGCCGCCCTTGCGGTCGAGCGACATCGCCCCGCCGCCGTAGCGGCGCACGAAGCCCTTCACGTGGACCGGCTCCTCCGGCCGGTAGATCGGCCGCTCCGCGAAGACGTGGCAGAGGATGCGGGCCTCCTCCCGCCGCTTCTCGTCCGGCCGGACGGACCAGGCGAGCCACGGCTCCTCGGGCTTCGTCCAGTTCTCTTCCCGGTACTCGGCCGGCCCGCGGCCCGGCTCGACGACGAGCGTGTCCTGCCCCTTCTGGACGACCACCCGCTTGATCTCGCCCGGCTGGCGCGTGGCGAGCGCCCAGGTGAAGCCGCCCTCCCCGTCCGTGCGGCCGCGGCCGAGCGTGACGAAGCGGTCGTTGCGGAGACCTTCGAGACGGATCTCGGCATCGGCGACCGGCTGCGCCGTCGAGAGCGAGGTCACGGCGAAGCGAACCCGCTCCGGCTCCTCGATCCCGGTCAGCACGAGATCGGTCACCTGGAGCCTGAGCCAGCGGCGCTGTCCGCCATCGGTCGGCCGGAGCCCGAGCAGGTAGGCGCCGGGCTGGCCGGGGCCGGCGATCTTGTTCAGCAGCGGCTTCACGTCGAGGCCGAACTTCGCCTCGACCCCGCCGCGGCGGATCGGCAGCGTCACGATCTCCGACACGGCGGGCGAGCCGAGCGCCCGGATGCGGTCCGCCATCTTGTCGGACGGGATGTCGTCCTTGGCGCTCCAGAGCCCGGGCTCGTTCCCGGCGAAGGGCGGGGCGAGGTCGTCGTCCGTGTCGAGCCCGTCGGCCGGGAAGGGCCAGAAATGCCGGGCGAGCGGATCGATCGGGTGGATGCGGATGTCGACGCGGTCGTAGCCGCGCCCGCGGAGCGGGACCATCTGCGGGCCGAACCGCTCCGCGATGCCCTCGCGCACGTCCCAGCGCAGGCGGGGCCGGTCCGGCATGAAGGCGAAGCGCCCCGCGAAGGCGGGTCCCGCGAGGAGGCGCCCGCGCGCGTCCTTCACCGTGCCGGGCTCGATCCGGAGGTCGTAGACGGTGTCGGCCAGGAAACGGCCGGTGAGCCGGAGCCGGTTGCCGTCCCGCTCGGCCGCGAGGTCGTCGACCGCGGGCGTGATCCGGAAGGCGGATCGCGCCGCCAGCACGTCCGGCGCCTGCGGCTCGCCCGAGAAGGCGACGACCAGAGCGCGCCGGGCGCCGGGCCGGTACTCGCCGTCCTCGGCGGTGCCGGACTCGTTCGGGTCGCAACGCACGATCGCGTCCCGCAGCTCGCGCACGAGCCTGCGGCCGCAGGTCAGCTCGGAGACGGCGAAGGGCACCGCGGAGCGGAACGCGAGCTCGAAGGTCGGATCGTCGAGGCCCGGCTCGTCCGACAGGCGCAGCCGCAGCGTGGCCAGGCGGCCGTCAGGCACCGGCCGGTGCAGGCGGACGAGGTAGGATTGCCCGTCCGACCGCTTGGCGCGTTCGAGCGCCCGGATGTCGAAATCGCCCGCCCCCAGGAC
>CALMTJ010000094.1 GCA_937872715.1 uncultured Methylobacteriaceae bacterium | reverse complement strand
GCCGGTCGACCTTGTTGACGGCGACGATCGGCTTCAGCCCGATCTTGAGCGCCTTGCCGACCACGAACTTGGTCTGCGGCATCGGGCCTTCGGCGGCGTCGACCAGCACCACCACGCCGTCCACCATGGACAGGATCCGCTCGACCTCCCCGCCGAAATCCGCGTGGCCGGGCGTGTCCACGATGTTGATGCGGGTATCCTTCCAGACGACGGAGGTCGCCTTGGCCAGGATGGTGATGCCCCGTTCCTTCTCCAGGTCGTTCGAATCCATCACGCGTTCGGCGACGCGCTGGTTGTCCCGGAAGGAGCCGGATTGTCCGAGCAGCTTGTCCACGAGCGTCGTCTTGCCGTGGTCGACATGGGCGATGATGGCGATGTTGCGGAGTTTCATGGCTCGGTGCGATCCGCGTGCGGCCGGCCCGGCTCCCGCCACGGGAGGGGCACACGCGGCCGACGATGTCCTGACGCTGCACCGCACATAAGCGTTCGCGGCCGATCCGGCAACGGCATCGCGCCCCTCTCGACTTCGGACCGGAGACTCCGCGGTCCGCTCCTACTCGGCCGCCTCCGCCACGATGCGCGGACCGGCCGGGGCTGCCGGGAGGGACCGCCGGCGATCCGCGATGGCGTGACGGGCCTGTTCCAGGCCGAGCGAGAAGGCGGAGACGCCGGCATCGTCCAGCCCGCCGCGCCCGGCCTTGCCGAGGGCCACGCCCAGGATGTCGTCCGTCTCGTGCTCCAGCGCGTCGAGCTCGGCGGCCGTGCCCGCCGCCCGGGCCAGGCGAACGATGCCGAGCAGCCGGTCGAGCAGCCCGAGCGTCCGGGCGCGGCGCTTGACGGAGGCGCTGGACAGGAGCCCGGCCAGTCCCGACCCGACCACCGACAGCAGCATCGCGCCGATATAGATGTAGTCGTCGTAGCGGTCGAAGAAGGTCTCGACCTCGTCGTTGTAGAAGGCGGCCGCGCCCGGATGGACGGGCAGGGACGAGCTCCTGGAGGTGTCCGGGGCCTCGATCCGGTTGGCGAGCGGCACGATGGCGGCCACGGCCGGCCTCATGGAGAAGAGGAGCCGGGTCAGCTCGGACACGGTCCCGTCCTCGAGCGAGCTCGCGGCGACCAGCCGGTGGCTCACGCTGATCGTCTTCACCGCCTCCGCCGGCCGCGGCACCGCGCCCCCGAAGGCGCCCCGCACGATCTCGAAGGCCGCGAAGGGGGCCGAGCGCTGGGCGATGGCCTCCGCCTCGTTCACGGGCAGGAACACGGGCGCGGCGCCGCCGGCCGCCGCCGTGACGGCCGCGACGGTGTCGCCGACGTTCCGGCCGCTGATCGATCCCACGGCCAGCACGGCGTCGACGGCGCCCGACCGGAAGGCGCCCGCGACCTCGCCCGCGCTCTCAAGGGTGACGATCCGGACGCTGTCCCGCGGCACCTCGTAATGGTCGAGCAGGAGCTCGAGGATGCGGGCGTTGGCCGGCACGCGCCGGACCACCCCCACCGTCCGGCCGCGGAGCGCCGTGATGGCGGCGATGTCCCGGGACGGGACCGTCAGGAGGACGGCGGCGTCCTTGTGCATCACCGCGACGCTCTGCGCCTTCTCGGGCATCGCGATGTCCGTCCGGACCACCGCGAGGTCGGCCTGCTCGTCCTGCATGGCCTGGGAGGCCTCGGCCTCGCCTTCCACCGGCACGACCTTGAACCTCAGGCCGGCATGGTCGCGCACGAGCTGCTGGCCCGCGACGGAGATCAGCCGCGCGTCCTCGCTCCCGGACGGGCCGACCGCGACGCGCAGGACGGTCGGGGCGGAGAACATGCGCCAGCCGACCAGCCCGACCGCGAGGGTCAGGAGGGCGGCCGCGATGACGAGGAGTGTGGAGCGTCCCATGCGTCCGCGCGAGGCTGATCAGGCATCAGCGCAGGACAATCCGGCGGAGGCAAGGCGGCGGCGCCCGGGACGGGCGCGTTTCCGCCGCCGGGTCCGGGTCACGACCTCGCGATCGTCCGGAATGCGGCGGCCGTCGTCCCGGCGGGCTTTTCCCGGAACGGGTAGGCCATCTGCCCGAGGAAGCCTTCGGGGAAGTGCTTGTCGTGCACGCCGAACCGGTCCGGCAGCTCGCCTCGCGGCATGTAGAAGGTGCCGAAGAGGAGGTCGAAGACCGGGAAGGTCGGGGCGAAGTTCATGTTGCCGCCGCGCCGGTAGTCGGTGTGGTGCCAGCGGTGGAAGACCGGGCCGGCGAGAACGTAGCGGAACGGGCCCAGCGTCCAGTCGAGGTTCGCGTGCACGAAGGCCGACATCGCGACGTTGAACGGCGCGCAGAAGACCAGCACCTCCGGCGGGATGCCGCCGAGCAGCAGCACCGAATCGGCCAGCACGGAATGGAGGACGATGTTCACCGGGTGGAAGCGCGTGGCCGAGGTCCAGTCGAGATGCTCGGGCGCGTGGTGGATGGCGTGGTAGCGCCAGAGCGACATCGTGTGGAAGGCGCGGTGGGTCCAGTACATCATCGCGTCCGCGCCGACGAGGTAGAGCGCGACCTGGGCGGCGAAGGGCAGGCCGGCGAGCGGCCCGTGCCCGCCCTTGAAGAACGCCGCGATCGCGGCCGGATCGTCGATCCGGTAGACGACGGCGAGCCCGAAGACGAGAAAGAACACCCGCGCCCAGCCGCCGACGATCGGAAGGGTGAACATGAAGACGAAATCGGTGACGAGCCCGGGCTTGCGCCACCACGGCATCCCCGGATTGCACGGCTCGGCGAGCCATCCCAGCACGGTGAAGACGACCGCCATGACGGCGACCGGCACGAGGATGTGCGACACGGTCCCGGCGACGTTGGCGAGGACCGGCAGGATGACGTCGTCCAGCATGACGCCACGGTAGGGGGGCCGGGTTAACGGCAGGGTAACCCGCGGCCGAGAAGCGCCGGCGTTCCGACAGCCGTCATCGCCTCCTCGCGAGAACGGATGGGTTCGGGTGCCATCGCCCGATCGCCGTCCTCCTCCGCTTGACAGCGGCGGGCCGGTGGCGGCCTCTCGCGGGGCGGCGGCCCCGCCCGCAACGAGAGCCCATGTCACGCGCCGTCGCAGAACTCCTGGACATCCTCGCCCTGGAGCAGCTCGAGGTGAACCTGTTCCGGGGGCGCTCGCCCCAGGACAGCTGGCAGCGGGTGTTCGGCGGGCAGGTGATCGGGCAGGCTTTGGTGGCGGCGTGCCGGACGGTCCCGGACCGGCAGCCGCATTCGCTCCACGGCTATTTCCTGCTCGGCGGCGACCCCAAGGTGCCGATCATCTACGAGGTGGACCGCATCTGGGACGGCAGGAGCTTCGCCACCCGGCGCGTGGTGGCGATCCAGCACGGCCGGCCGATCTTCTTCCTGTCCGCCTCCTTCCAGGGCGAGGAGCCGGGCTTCGCCCACGGGGCCGTCATGCCGGACGTGCCGCCGCCGGAGAGCCTGCCGGACGAGGCGGAGATCCGGGCCGGCGCCATCCCGTCCATGTCGGCGCCGGTGCGGGCCTATTTCGAGCGCGAGCGGCCGATCGAGCTCCGGCCGGTGGATGTCGAGCGGCACGCGCAGAGCGCGCCCGGGGAGGGCCGGTTCCGGGTCTGGATCCGGTCCACGGGCGCCCTGCCGGACGATCCCGCCATCCACCGCTCGGTCCTCGCCTACGCGTCCGACTTCACCCTGCTCGACACGGCGCTCGTGCCGCATGGGCGTTCCGTCATCGAGGACGCGATCCAGGCCGCGAGCCTCGACCACGCGCTCTGGTTCCACCGGCCCTTCCGGGCGGACGAGTGGCTCCTCTACGCCCAGGACAGCCCGAGCGCGTCGGGCGCCCGCGGCTTCTCGCGCGGCCTCGTGTTCGATCGGGGAGGCCGGCTCGTGGCGTCCGTGGCGCAGGAAGGTCTGATCCGGGAGAAGCGGCCGGGATCGTAGGAGATGGCCGGAGCGGCTACCGCTCCGTCAGCTTCAGCTCGATGCGGCGGTTGCGGGAATAGGCCTCGTCCGTGGAGGCGAGCTCGAGCGGCTGGAACTCGCCGAACCCGGCCGCGACGAGGCGCTGGGGCGGCAGGCCCTTGGTGACGAGGTATTGCACGACGGAGATGGCGCGGGCGGCCGAGAGCGACCAGTTCGACGGGAATTGCGGCGACTGGATCGGGCGGGCGTCGGTGTGGCCGTCGACCCGCAGCACCCAGGGGATGTCCGGCGGGATCTCCTTCGATACGTCTAGAATGACGGCCGCGATGCGGTCGAGCTCGCCCGAGGCCTCCGGCCGGAGCGCCGCCTGGCCGGCCTGGAACAGCACCTCCGATTGCAGCACGAAGCGGTCGCCCACGATGCGGACGTCCGGGCGCTGGCCGAGGATCTGCCGCAGGCGGCCGAAGAAGTCGGACCGGTAGCGGGACAGCTCCTGCACCCGCTGGGCGAGCGCGACGTTCAGCCGGCTGCCGAGATCGGCGATGCGGGTCTGCGATTCGCGGTCGCGCGCCTCGGAGGCGGCGAGCGCATCCTCCAGCGCCGCGAGCTGGCGCCGCATGGCGGCGATCTGCCCGTTCAGGAGCTCGACGGTGGCCGCCGCACGGGCGGTGAGCTCCTTCTGAGCGTCGAGGGCGGCGGAGGCCTCGCCCGCCCGGCTCGCGGC
>CALMTJ010000093.1 GCA_937872715.1 uncultured Methylobacteriaceae bacterium | reverse complement strand
GCGGGCGCGGCCCGGCACTATCAGCGCCCCCCCGCGGAAGCGCCTGCCCACGCTTGGGGGCGCGGGCGGGCGCGCCCGCCGCTACGGGGTGGGCGTCGGCAAGGAGGGGTTCGCCTGGAACGGCTCGGCCGAGATCCGCTCCAAGCAGGAATGGCCGGATTGGTATCCGCCGCCGGAGATGATCAAGCGTCGGCCCGACATCAAACCGCAGCTCGCGAAGCTGCAGAGCGGGATCGGCGTCCATGGCGGCAAGGACAACCCGCTCGGCGCCCGCGCCATGTATCTCTGGCAGGGGAACCGCGACACGCTCTATCGCATCCACGGCACGCTCGAGCCGGAGACGATCGGCACCGCCGTCTCGTCCGGCTGCGTCCGGATGATCAACCAGGACGCGATCGACCTTTATTCCCGCACCCTTCCCGGCACGAAGGTCGTGGTGCTGGGCTGACGGGCGCATCCACCGAAGGGGCGGCCCGCACCCGAGCGGCCGGCGCGAGGCGCCGGCCGTCGTCGAAGCTACTTCTTGACCGTCAGGCCCTTCGTGGAGGGCGCCGCCGCGATGGTCTTCGGCACCTCCTTCTTCGGCTTCTTGGCTTCCTTGTTCGACTTCGCTTGTCCCTTGGCCATGCGCCGATCCTCCGTGGCCGCGGCAGGGTAGCGCTTCGCCGCCGGAGAGCAACGATCGGAAAGCCGCTCTGCGCAAGTTTCCGTTCAGCTCGTCGGCCGGGAGGCCGCCTCAGAAACGAAAAGGGCCGGCTTGCGCCGGCCCTCCGTTTCGGGCTCCTGGACCCGGCCGCACCGAAGCGCGGCCGGAGGACGCTGCTGCGTCGCTCAGAAATCCATGCCGCCCATGCCGCCCATGCCGCCACCGCCGCCGCCCGGCATGCCGCCGCCCGCCGACTCGCGCTTCGGCGCGTCGGCGATCATGGCCTCCGTCGTGACGAGCAGGCCGGCGACCGAGGCCGCGCCCTGCAGGGCCGCCCGGACAACCTTGGCCGGGTCGACGATGCCCATCTGGAGCATGTCGCCGTAAGCCTCGGTCTGGGCGTTGAAGCCGTAGGTCTCGCCGCCGTTATCCATGATGCGGCCCACCACGATCGAGCCTTCGACGCCCGAATTCGTCGCGATCTGACGGATCGGCGCCTCGAGGGCCTTCAGCACGATGTTGATGCCGGCCTGCACGTCGGGATTGTCCGACTTGATGGCCTGGGCCGCCTTCTTGGCAAGGAGCAGGGCGACGCCGCCGCCGGGGACGATGCCCTCTTCCACGGCCGCGCGGGTCGCGTGGAGAGCGTCGTCGACGCGGTCCTTCTTCTCCTTCACCTCGACTTCGGTCGAGCCGCCGACGCGGATCACCGCGACGCCGCCCGCGAGCTTGGCCAGGCGCTCCTGGAGCTTCTCGCGGTCGTAATCGGAGGTGGTCTCCTCGATCTGCGCCTTAATCTGCCCGACGCGGGCCTCGATGGCCGACTTCTCGCCGGCGCCGTCGATGATCGTGGTGTTCTCCTTCTCGATCCGCACGCGCTTGGCGCGGCCGAGCATGGGGAGCGTCACGTTCTCGAGCTTGATGCCGAGATCCTCGGAGATCGTCTGGCCGGCCGTGAGGACCGCGATGTCCTCCAGCATGGCTTTGCGGCGATCGCCGAAGCCCGGCGCCTTGACGGCCGCGACCTTGAGGCCGCCCCGCAGCTTGTTGACCACGAGCGTGGCCAGCGCCTCGCCCTCGATGTCCTCGGCGACGATCAGGAGCGGCTTGCCCGTCTGGACGACCGCCTCGAGCACCGGCAGCATCGCCTGGAGCGACGAGAGCTTCTTCTCGTGGATGAGGATGTAGGGGTCCTCGAGCTCGGCGACCATCTTCTCGGCGTTGGTGATGAAGTACGGCGAGAGGTAGCCGCGGTCGAACTGCATGCCCTCGACGACGTCGAGCTCGGTCTCGGCGGTCTTCGCCTCCTCGACCGTGATGACGCCCTCGTTGCCGACCTTCTGCATCGCCTGGGCGATCATGTTGCCGATTTCGGTGTCGCCGTTGGACGAGATGGTGCCGACCTGCGCCACCTCCTCGGAGGAGGCGACCTTGCGGGCGCGGCCCTCGATGTCCTTCACGACGGCCGTCACCGCGAGGTCGATGCCGCGCTTCAGATCCATCGGGTTCATGCCGGCCGCGACCGACTTCGCGCCCTCACGGACGATGGAGGCCGCGAGCACGGTCGCGGTCGTCGTGCCGTCGCCGGCCACGTCGTTCGACTTCGAGGCGACTTCGCGCACCATCTGGGCGCCCATGTTCTCGAACTTGTCGGAGAGCTCGATCTCCTTCGCGACCGTCACGCCGTCCTTCGTGATGCGCGGAGCGCCGAAGGACTTCTCGATGACGACGTTGCGGCCCTTGGGGCCGAGGGTGACCTTGACCGCATCGGCCAGGATCTCGACGCCGCGAAGCATCTTGTCGCGGGCATCGGATGAGAAGCGTACGTCTTTGGCTGCCATGATATCCTCTTTATGCTCTTGCCTTCCCATGCCGAGATGCCCCGAAGGGCCTCGAAGCACGGGAGGCGGCTAGGGTTGTGCGTCCTTCGAGGCCCGCTTCGCGGGCACCTCGGGATGAGACGCTGGATGGTGTGGAGTCGGGAAAGGCGCTTACGCGGCCTTCTTCAGAGCGGGCGCGCCCTCGACGACGCCCATGATGTCGCTCTCCTTCATGATGAGGAGATCCTCGCCGTCGATCTTGACCTCGGTGCCCGACCATTTGCCGAACAGGATGCGGTCGCCCGCCTTCACGTCCAGCGCGTTGACCTTGCCGTTCTCGTCGCGGGCGCCGGGGCCGACGGCGACGATCTCGCCCTCCTGGGGCTTCTCCTTGGCGGTATCGGGGATGATGATGCCGCCCTTCGTCTTCTCTTCGCTCTCGATGCGGCGAACGACGACGCGGTCGTGCAGCGGCCGGAAATTCATTGCGGAACCTCGTGGATGGTTGATGCGGGCCTGAGTCGGCTGGAGCCGCCTGGCACTCCTCCCTGGAGAGTGCCAGCGACAGGACAGCACTTAGTGGGATGCCCGCTCCCGGTCAAGACGGAGACCGGAATTTTCTCTCGTGCGAGCCGAGCTAGCCGAACTCTCGCGACCGCGAAGCCGACCTCAACTGGTCAGTTGCTCGGCCGGTTTCAACTCTGCCACCGCGAGTTGGTTAAGGCAGGGCTGCTGCCCGGTCGGGTCCGTCCACCGTCACGTTGAGGTCCGTGACGAGGCCGTTCTCGAGGGAATAAACCCAGCCGTGGACGAAGAGGGTCTGCCCGCGCCCCCACGCGTCCTGGACGAACACGTCGGAGGCGACGTTGCGGACCTGGCGCATGACGTTCAGCTCGCAGAGCCGGTCCAGCCGGGCGCGTCCCTCCGGGAGCGTGTCGAGTTCGGCGCGGTTCGCCTCGTGCACCTCCCGGATCGGGTGGAGCCAGTGGTCGACGAGGCCGAGCCGCCGGCCGCTGATCGCGGCCGCGATGCCGCCGCAGCCGTAATGCCCGACCACCAGGATGTGCTTCACCCGGATCACGTCCACGGCGAATTGCAGGACGGACAGGTAGTTCGCGTCCTGGGGAGGAGCGAGGTTCGCGACGTTGCGGTGGACGAACATCTCGCCGGGATCGAGACCCACGATCTCGTTCGCCGGCACGCGGCTGTCCGAACATCCGATCCAGAAATATTCCGGCGCCTGCTGGCCGACCAGCCGGCGGAAGAAGCCCGGATCGGCGGCGGTCTTCGCGGCCGCCCACTGGCGGTTCCTTGCCTTAAGGTCGTCGAGCATGCCTGCCCATAGAGCGGACCGCTCCGGGCGACAACAGCCTCGCGATCCGCCGCTAGGGAATGTCGAGGAGGGCGCCGAGCTCCGCAGGGTCCGGATCGTCGCCGAGCTTCAACCGCCTCGCCGCGATGACGGTGCCGTTCAGCTCGCCCCCGAACAGGAACATGGCGGCCAGCCAATACAGGAACACGAGCGCCACCATGGCCGTCGCGAGCCCCCCGTAGGTGGTGACGTAGGCGCCCGCGAAGCTGTCCAGGTAGCGGCCGAAGGCGAAGCCTCCGAGCAGCCAGAGCGCGAGCGTCGTGAGGATGCCCGGGACCGTGTCGCGGAGGCGCCGGCGGCCGGCCGCGATGAACTTGTGCGCGATCCCGAGGGTGCCGACGATCAGGACGGTCGCGACCGCGAAGCGGAGCACCGCCACCACGTAGCCGAAGGGCGCGAGCCCCGGCACCCAGGCGACGGCGTAGCGGAAGAGAAGCGGGCCGAGCACCACCAGGAAGGCGAAGCCCAGCATGGCGAAGGCGCCGATCACGACGTAGAGGATCGATTCGAGGCGGGTGAGCCACCAGGAGCGGACCTCCCGGATGGCGTAGGCCCGGTTGAGCCCGACCCGCAGGCTCTCGACGCCGGAGGACGAGAAGTACAGCGCCAGCACCGCCCCGAAGGTCAGCACGTTCGGCCGGCTCTGCGTCAGCACGTTGTGCACCTCGCTCGCGATCGGAGTGGCCACCTCCTTCGGCCAGGCCCCCAGGATGATGTTCGCGGCCTCGTCGGCGAGCGGCGCCGTCCCGAACAAGGGTGCGAGCGCCGTGAGCAGGATCAGGAACGGGAACAGCGAGGTCAGGGCGGACAGCGCGATATGGCTCGCGATCGCCCAGCCGTCGTGGAGGACGAACCGCTGGAACGAGAGCGCCAGAAGCTCGAGGAAGATGCGCGGCCGGAACAATGTCGTGCTCTTCCGGCGGCATGGCAGCGCCCGGCCCGGCGCGCAAGTCGCGCCTCCGGCCGGGTACCGGGCGGACCTCCGCGCGGAAGCCGGCCGCCCTTCCCTCCGTGCCGAGCCGCCGCTGCGCGGCTGCCTCAAGCCGGCAGGACGACCACCTTCGTCTTGACCGGCGTCCGCCCGTAGAGGTGGATCATGTCCTGGCTGAGCAGGCCGACGCAGCCGCTCGTGACGCCCGTGCCGATCGATTCGGGATCGCTGGTGGCGTAGATCGTGTAGAGCGTGTAGCGGCCGTTCTGATAGAGGTGGAGCGTGCGGGCGCCGAGAGGGTTGTCGAGGCCGCCCGGCATGCCGCGGGCGTATTTCGCCGCCTCGGGCTGGCGCTTGATCATCTCCGCGGGCGGCGTCCAAGTCGCCCATTCGGATTTCCGCCCGACATAGGCGTCACCGCTCCAGCGGAACCCGTCTCGGCCGACATTGGCGCCATAGCGGGTGGCGGACCCGTCGTCCTCCACGCGGTAGACGTAGTAGTTGGCAGGGTCGACGATGATCGTGCCGGACGCTTCCTTGCCGTCATAGGCGACCGCGCGGCGATAGTATTTGGGATCGACCTTGCTGATGTCGGCCGCCGGTATCGGAAACTTATCGTCGGAAATCGGCCCGTAGACCTTCGAGGCCTCGGCGAAGCTCATGCCGTCGGACGTCGCGCAACCGGCCAGTCCGAGCGCCGCCGCGCCCCCGGCGGAGCCGAACAGGAACGACCGCCGGTCGATCGACCCCGGCCCACGCCGGCCCGTGCCGCCGGCGCTCGCCTTACCACATTCCATGATCATGATTCGAATTTTCCCCTGCCTCGTCGCCCGACGAGAGAGATGAGAAAGCCGTTCCCCTGCTGGGCGCCTTCGCGGGGCGCGAGACTGCCGTCACGCCGTCCGGTTTGGCAAGCTCGCCGTTCGCCGCCCGGCGCATCCCCGTTCCCGATCCCGATGCCGCCGGACCTAGCGGCCGGGCGGGCTCGCCCGGTATGATACGCCGCGCCGCAACCGGAACACCCATGTCCGCCAGTCCCGTCCTGCCGACCTCTCCCGACCTTCCCGATCTCGCCGCGAGCGCTTCGGCGGACCTCCGATCCCTGTTGGCGGAGGCGACCCGGCGGGTCCGGGCCAAGGTGGTGGAGAACGGCCGCCTGTCGGCCGGACGTCTGGACCGGGAGCAGCACGCCGGGCATTCGCTCGCCTGGCTCGCGACCTACGCGGCGGCCGTCGACGAGCTCGCCGCCTATGCGCGCCGCATGAGCGCGGAGGGCCGCTTCGGCGAGACGGAGAGCCTCCTCGTCCGGATCGGGCTCGGCGAGTACCTCGAACAGGCCTTCTCCGGCATCCCGATGAGCCAGCTCGAGACGGCGCGCCTCTCCGATCTCGGCCTCCCGGCCCGCGAGGCGGCCCGCTTCCGCTCGGACGCGGTCGAGACGTTGATCGCGGACGGCAACACGGTCCCGAACCGCTCCCGGCTCGTCGAGCTGATCCGGGAAGGCGGGGGCGGGACGGTCGGCGATCCGGGGCTCGACGAGACGCTGGAGGAGATCCGCACCCAGATGCGGCGCTTCGCGGAGGCCGAGGTAGAGCCCCACGCTCATGGCTGGCACCTGCGCAACGAGTACATCCCGATGTCCGTGGTCGAGCAGATGGCGGAGCTCGGCGTCTTCGGCCTCACCATCCCGGAGGAATATGGCGGGCTCGGCCTGTCCAAGGTGTCGATGTGCGTGGTCTCGGAGGAGCTGTCGCGCGCCTATATCGGGGTCGGATCGCTCGGAACCCGGTCGGAGATCGCGGCCGAGCTGATCCTCGGCGGCGGCACGGAGGAGCAGAAGAGCCGCTTCCTCCCCGGCATCGCATCGGGAGAGATCCTGCCGACGGCCGTGTTCACCGAACCGAATACGGGATCGGACCTCGCCTCGCTCCGCACCCGCGCGGCGAAGGACGGCGACGTCTGGCGGGTCCACGGCAACAAGACGTGGATCACCCACCCGGTGCGGGCGGACATCATGACGATCCTGGTCCGTACCAGGCCTGACGAGCCCGGCCACCGGGGCCTGTCCATGCTGATCGGCGAGAAGCCGCGCGGCACGGATGCCGACCCGTTCCCGGTCGACGGCCTGACCGGCGGCGAGATCGCCGTGCTCGGCTACCGGGGCATGAAGGAATACGAACTCGCCTTCGACGGTTTCGCCGTTCCGGAGGGCAACCTCCTCGGCGGGGTGGAGGGCGAGGGCTTCCGGCAGCTCATGCAGACCTTCGAATCGGCCCGCATCCAGACGGCGGCGCGCGCGGTCGGGGTGGCGCAATCGGCGCTCGACGCTGCGCTCCGCTACGGCGGAGACCGGGCGCAGTTCGGACGGCCGCTCGTCGCCTTCCCGCGCGTCGCGGACAAGATCGCCCTGATGGCGGTCGAGGTCCATATCGCCCGCCAGCTCACCTATTTCGCGGGCCGCTCCAAGGACGAGGGCCGGCGCTGCGACATGGAGGCCGGGATGGCGAAGCTCCTCGCCGCCCGGATCGCATGGTCGGCCGCGGACAACGCCCTCCAGATCCACGGCGGCAACGGCTTCGCCCTGGAATACCCGGTGAGCCGCCTCCTCTGCGACGCCCGCATCCTCTCCATCTTCGAGGGCGCGGCCGAGATCCAGGCCCAGGTGATCGCGAGGCGGCTCCTGGAAACGCAGTGACGGTTGTCGCAAGCGAGCAATCCAGAACCGTCTTTGCGAGCGGAGCGAAGCAATCCAGCGTCGCGCGAGTCGCTGGCTTGCTTCGCTCCGCTCGCAAAGACGGTGTGGGTTACGGTCATCGGATGAGGGAGCCGGCCGTGTACATCTTGGCTAGTGGCCGCAACGGGACGCTATATACAGGAGTAACGTCCAACCTGCCCCTCCGCGTCTACCAGCATCGCGAGGGCGTCGTGCCCGGTTTCACCTCGCGATACGGTTGCAAACTCCTCGTTTGGTACGAGCGGTATGAGAATATGATCGAGGCGATCGGCCGCGAGAAGCAGATCAAGGGCGGATCGCGCCTCAAGAAGCTCGCCCTGATCGAGAACATGAACCCGGATTGGCGCGATCTCTACAACGACCTCGCCTAACACCATTCGTCATTGCGAGCGTAGCGAAGCAACCCAGAGGCGCGCGAGCCGGCTGGGTTGCTTCGCTACGCTCGCAATGACGAGACTTACACCCAGCTACGCTCGCGATGACGGGGCTACTTCGTGATCTTGACGGAGACCGGATCGCTCGACGGGAAGCTTTCCTCTGCGGCGTTGTCCAGCTTCTCGTCGAGGTTCTCCTTCGAGTTCTCGGCGAGCTTGTGGTCGCCCGGCATGGCGGTCGCCCCCATGCCCGTCTTCTTCGTGGCCGCCGGGTGGTCCTCGGCCGGAATGTCGGTGCTCATTCTGCGCTCCTGACGCGATGGCGTCCTAGCCGTCAACGCCGTGGGCTCCTTTCCGATCCGGCCGACGCTCAGGGCCCGATCGCGGCCCGGACGAGCGCCAGGCCCTCCGGACCCGCCCATTCGGCCGGACCGGACAGGCGGCCCAGTCGGCAGCCGCGCCCGTCGATCACGAGCGTCGTCGGCATCCCCTCCGCATCCCCGGCGCGCCGGAGGTCCTGGAAGATTCTCGCCTCCGGATCGGCGTAATAGGCGAGCCGCCGCACCCCGGCGGCCTCCAGCCAGGCGCGGGGG
>CALMTJ010000092.1 GCA_937872715.1 uncultured Methylobacteriaceae bacterium | reverse complement strand
GGTCGTAGCTCCCCGTCGCGGCGAGCCCGCGCGCCGCCGCGGCGAGCGCCGTGGGCCGGGGCTGAGGCCCCCGCGCGTCGAAGGCGCCCGGCTCGTAGATGCCGGCGTCGCGGGTGAGGAGCGTGTTCCAGTCCCGCGTGCCGAAGATGGACCAGAGCGTCACGGCCCGGATGTCCGCACCTTGGTCCCGCAGCGTCCGCGCGGCGCGCCAGACCTCGTCCAGCCAGCGGAGCTGCTCGTCGCGGGTGCAGCCGTGGTGGACCTCCGTGACGACAACCGGCGCCCGGTAGCGCTCCCAGACCTCGCGGAGCCTCGCGGCCGGGCCGAGCTCCTCGCTCGGGATGTCCACCCGGACGGCCTCGACATCCGCGTAGACGTCCCGCCCGTTGCCGCCCCGCAGATGGTCGGGATAGCGGCCGAGCCGGCCGTCCAGGAAACGCTCGCTCGTCAGGTAGTGGTTCACCCCGACGATGTCCGGCACGACCTCTCGCCGGAGGAAGAAGGCGAGCTCGCGCTCCCCGATCCCGTGGTCCCGCAGGATGCCCCACCAGGGATGGTCGCGATCGACGCGTCCGAACAGGAGGTCGAAGGAAAGCCAGCGCCGCTCGTTCTCGTGCTCGGCCTGATGGCGCAGGGACGCGGTCGAGAAGGTGCGGCCGAGATCGTCCGTCGCGACGAGCCGGGCAGCGGGATTGACCCGCCGGATCGCCCGCATGGCCAGCACGGTCGCCCGGCACTGGTTCACCAGCGCCCGCAGGAAGTCGCCGTAACTCCGCCCGTGCGGATACCAATGGCCGTACAGCGCGCTGAACCGGGCCGTCGTCAGCGGCTCGTTCACGGGCGTGTAGAGGTCGATCCACGGATACCGCTTCGCGACCCGCCCGGCATGCCGGGCCAGGAGCGCGGGAAAAGCCGGGTCGAGGAGGTTCGTCCAGGTCGGGCCGCTGCCGTGATGGATCAGCCCGGCGATCGGCCGGATGCCGGCCTGCCGGATGGCCGTGAGCCGAGCATCGTGCCAGCGCCAGTCGGGCGGCGCGCCCCTGGCGGTGGCCAGGGTTTCCCAGATGACCGGGTAGCGGAGCGTCCGGATGCCGAGGGAGGCGATACGGGCGATGTCGCCGGGCCGGTCGCGATGGCCCGTCTCCGCCGACTGGTCCCGGTAGCGGTCGCCGATGCGGGCGACCGTGCACTCGATCCCGCCCCAGAGCTCCAGGCCCTTCGCGGCCGACATCGCCGGGCTCCCGCGGGCGCCTCAGGAGGCGACCGCCGCCGCCCCGATCGCCTTTACCGTGCGGGTGTCCGCGCCGGCCGGCAGCGCGTCGGAGATGCGTTTGAACGTGGCGAGCGCCTGCCCGACGACCTGGTCCATATTGTAATACCTGTAGGTGGCGAGGCGCCCGACGAACCAGACGTCCGGCGTCGATTGGGCGAGCCGCTCGTAGGTCCGGAACAATTGGGCGTTCTCGGGACGGGGGATCGGGTAATACGGATCGCCGTCGGCCGACGGGTATTCGTAGGTGATGCTGGTCTTCGGGTGCTCCTGACCGGTCAGGTGCTTGTACTCGCTGACGCGGGTGTAATCCTCCGTCTGCGGGTAGTTCACCGTCCCGACGGCCTGGAAGCGCGGGGTGTCGAGCGTCACGTGCTCGAAGCGGAGCGACCGGTAGGGCAGTTTCCCGTGCCGGAAGCCGAAGAACTCGTCGATCGGGCCGGTATAGATCGTGCGCCTGTGCGGGATCATGTCGCGGATGTCGCGAAAATCCGTCTGCAGCATGACGTTGATGTTCGGATGATCCAGCATCCGCTCGAACATCCTCGTATAGCCGTGCTCCGGCATGAACTGGAATTCGTCCGTGAAGTAGCGGTCGTCACGGTTCGTGCGGGTGGGCACGCGGGCGGTCACGGACCTGTCGAGCTCGGACGGGTCCATCCCCCATTGCTTCCTGGTATAGCCGCGGAAGAACTTCTCGTAGAGCTCACGGCCCACCCGGGAGACCACGACGTCCTCCGACGTCCGGATCTCCGCCACGGGCTCGGCTCGGGACGCGAACCACCCCTCCAGCTCGTCGGAGGTCAGGTCGAGCCCGTAGAGCGTGTTGACCGTGTCGAGGTTGATCGGGATCGGAACGAGCCGGCCGTCCACCTGGCCCAGCACGCGGTGCTCGTAGGGACGCCATCCCGTGAACCGGGACAGGTACTCGAAGATGGGCCGCGAATTCGTGTGGAAGATGTGCGGGCCGTACTGGTGCACCAGGATGCCGGCCTCGTCGTGCCGGTCATAGGCGTTGCCGGCGACGTGGTTGCGGCGGTCCACCACGAGCACGCGCTCGCCCCGCTCGCTCGCGAGACGCTCCGCGAGGACGCTGCCGGCGAAACCGGCGCCGACGATCAGCCAATCATACATGGTGGAGCCTACTCGCCGGGAGGTGTCGCGAAGGCCGGCGAACCGGACGATTGCCCGATCCCGGTCGGATCGCCGAGAGCGTTCGCCATCAGGCGCCGCATGGCTTCGAAGGTCTTGTCCCAGGATCCGGTCGCGAGATGGCGGTCGACCTTGACGCGCCACGACGGTGCGTCGCGGGCAAGCAGGCGCTCCGCCGCCTTCACGAAGTTCTCGGCGTTCGCGGCGATCTCGACCAGGCCCTTCTGCCCGTAGGGCCGCACCACGTCGGCGATAGGAGTCGACACGACGGGCACGCCTGCCGCCAGGTATTCGGGCGTCTTCGTCGGGCTGATGAACCGGGTCGATTCGTTCAGCGCGAACGGCATGATCCCGACATCCCAGCCCCGCAGGTAGTCCGGCAGCTCGCCGTAGCCCTTGGGCCCGAGCCAGTGGATGTTCGACCGGCGGGGAAGCGTCGCCGGGTCGATCTTCACGACGGGACCCAACATGACGAGGTTCCAGTCCGGGCGGGCTTCGGCGACGGACTCCAGGAGCGCGAGATCCATGCGCTCGTCGACCACCCCGAAGAAGCCGAGCCGCGGGCGCCCGATCGCCGCCTGATCGACCGGATCGGGCTTCCCTGGCGTGCGGGCGGCGCCAAAATGGGTGGCGTCGATGCTGGACGGGAAGGCGTGGACGCTCGGATGGCGGCCCTTCTTCGCCTCGAAGAGGCTCATCCCGCCGGTGAAGACGAGATCCGCCTTGGCGAAGAGCTCGTCCTCGTTCGCCAGCATCTCGGGCGAGGCGCCCCGAAAGGCCGACAGCTCGTCCATGTTGTCGTAGATGCAGAGATCGGAGGCGAGATGGCCGGAGAAGGCCATGGCCATGGGCGTGTAGTACCAGAAGACACGGCTGGGGCCGGCCGGCTCCTCCGCCAGGAACCGCTCCAGAAGGCTGCGCTGCATCAGCATGGCGTCGAAGGCGCTCGTTCCTTCCGGAAGAACGGGCACCACCACCCGGATCCCGGCCTGACGCCGGCTCATCTCAAGATCGGGAACCCGGACGGGCCGTCTCACAGGCTCCTCCAGGAAGACGACCCGGAAGCTCTTCGCCGCCCGGACCAGCAGGTGCTGCGGACGCTGCCACACGAAATCCCAGCGCAGGTGTGAGAAACAGATCAGGAGCGGAAGAGGCTTGCGGGGGGACGAGATGGCTCCTGTCGCGATCTCGATGTCCGGCGGCACTGCGCCTTGTAGGCGGCCGTCGCGCATCGAAGGATGATCCATTCTCGAACCTCGGCTTTCTCCGAACCCCATGGAAGAGGGCAGGATGCTGATACTCAACCGCTTACATGTGGGCCGAACGGCCGGGCTTTGGAAGCCCGCCCTCCACAAACGTGAACGGACGATCGCGGTTCGGCGCGATGGGCCCTCCGTAAGCGCCGAACACGGGCGGGGCTGACGGTCCGGCGCCGGAGCTGTTAAGGACCGGCAGGAAACGCCAGGAGTGCTCCATGACCGATCGTGTCGATGCCGGCGGCCTGAAGGTGGCGGCCGTCCTGCACGATTTCCTGGAGACGGAGGCGCTGCCGGGCACCGGGATCGAGGCCGGCCGCTTCTGGTCCGGGCTCGCCGCGATCCTGGCGGACCTCGCGCCCCGCAACCGCCATCTCCTACAGGTCCGGGACGAGTTGCAGGCGAGGATCGATGGCTGGCACCGGGAGCGGGCCGGCCAACCGATCGACCAGCCCGCCTACGAGGCCTTCCTGCGCGACATCGGCTACCTCGCGCCCGATCCCGGCCCCGTCTCGGCGACCACCGCCGATGTCGATCCCGAGATCGCGACCGTTGCGGGACCACAGCTCGTGGTGCCGATCTCGAACGCCCGCTACTCGCTGAATGCCGCCAACGCCCGCTGGGGCTCGCTCTACGACGCGCTCTACGGGACGGACGCGATCCCGGAGGACGGCGGCGCGACCCGCGCCGGCGGCTACAACGAGATCCGGGGCGCGCGCGTCATCGCGAAGGGGCGCGAGATCCTGGACAGGGCGGCTCCCCTTTCCGGCGGCACCGGCCATGCTGACATGACCTCGTACGCGGTGGAGGGCGGCCATGTGCTGGCCCGGCGGGGCGACGAGGACCCGTTCCCGCTCCTCCGGCCGGAGGGTTTCGTCGGATACCGGGGCGAGCCGGGCAGCCCGGCCGCCCTGCTGTTCCGGCACAACAACCTGCATGTCGAGGTGCAGTTCGACCGCGCTCACCCGATCGGGCGCGGCGACAAGGCCGGGATCGCGGACCTCCTGATCGAGTCGGCGGTCACGACCATCATGGACCTCGAGGATTCCGTCGCGGCCGTGGATGCCGACGACAAGGTCGCGGTTTACCGCAACTGGCTCGGCCTCATGAAGGGCACGCTCGTCGCGAGCCTGGAGAAGGGCGGCCGCACGATCGAGCGGAGGCTCAACGCCGACCGGGTCTACACCGCCCCGGACGGCGACGAGCTCCGGCTGCCGGGCCGCAGCCTGATGCTGATCCGCAATGTCGGGCACCACATGTTCACGGACGCCGTGCTCGGCCCGGACGGCGCGGAGGTGCCGGAAGGCATCCTGGACGCGGCGGTCACCTCGCTCATCGCGATCCACGAGCTGAAGGGCGGTCACGAGTTCCGCAACAGCCGCGCGGGCTCCGTCTACATCGTGAAGCCGAAGATGCACGGCCCGGAGGAGGTGGCGTTCGCGGACGCCCTGTTCGGGCGCGTGGAGGACCTGCTCGCCCTCCCCCGCAACACTCTCAAGATGGGCATCATGGACGAGGAACGGCGGACCACCGTGAACCTTGCCGCCTGCATCGGGGCGACACGGGAGCGGGTCGCCTTCATCAACACGGGGTTCCTCGACCGGACGGGCGACGAGATCCACACCTCCATGGAAGCCGGCCCGACCATCCGGAAGAACGAGATGCGGGGCACGGCCTGGATCAAGGCCTACGAGGACCGGAACGTGGATGTGGGCCTCGCCTGCGGCCTCCCCGGCCGGGCGCAGATCGGCAAGGGAATGTGGGCGATGCCGGACCGCATGGCCGACATGCTGGTCCAGAAGGTCGGGCATCCTCAAGCCGGCGCGAACACGGCCTGGGTGCCGTCGCCCACGGCCGCGACCCTGCACGCCCTGCATTACCACGAGGTCGACGTCGCAGCCCGGCAGCGCGACATCTCTACCCGGCCGACCGCGAGCCTCACCGACATCCTGACCGTGCCGCTGGCGCGCTCCAATTTCCCGCCGGAGGTCGTGGCCGAGGAGCTCGACAACAATGTCCAGGGCATCCTGGGCTACGTGGTCCGCTGGATCGATGCCGGGATCGGCTGCTCCAAGGTTCCGGACATCCACGATGTCGGCCTCATGGAGGACCGGGCGACGCTGCGCATCTCGAGCCAGCACATCGCGAACTGGCTGCATCACGGGATCGTCGCGCCCGAGCAGGTGACGGAAGCCATGCGCCGCATGGCGGTCGTCGTCGATCGCCAGAATGCCGGGGACGCGGATTACCGGCCTATGGCGCCGGGCTTCGACGGGGTCGCGTTCAAGGCGGCTTGCGACCTCGTCTTCGAAGGCCGCACCCAGCCGAACGGTTACACGGAGTGGATCCTACACCGCCGGCGCCGGGAGGCGAAGGCCGCGGGCGCACCGGCCGAAGGCGGCCGCGCCGCCGCTCCGACGGACAGGTCGCCGCTCCGGGTGCCGGCCGGCTGAGAACCCGGCGCGGAAAAGCCTTGAGCGGCAGAAGCTTGGGCGTACGTGACCGGACCCCTTAGGTGTTTGTTTACCATATCGGTTCAGCGTCTCCCGAAGAGGAGAGCTGTCCGATGTCAGCCGCGTTCGACCATGCGGGCCGCGAAAACGGCCCATCCTTCAAGAACATCGCCCGCCGGATCGGCCTTCGGTTGCGCGACGTGTACGAGACCCCGGAATCGGAACCGCTGCCGGCCGAGCATGTCGACCTGCTGCTCCGCCTGCGCCACAAGGAGCGCGACGGGACCCGCCGCGACGCCTGACCGGGGGATGCAGAGCGCTCGACGAAGCGTCCGGTCTGGCGCATGCTTGCCGTGAGCTCGAGCGAGTCGCGGCTGGAGGCGGAACGTCAGGTGATCGGACCCGCCGAAATCGACGAGATGATGGCCGAATACGCCGACGCGATCGCCGGCGCCGAGCCGGCCGCGACCGATCCGGTGCCCGTATGGCAGGCTCGGGACGTATCCGCGGCGACGACAGCCCCTCCCTCTCGCACGGTCGGGATCGTCCGGACATCGTTCCTCTTCCCGTTCGGCATGTGCCTGCCGGCAGGCTGAACACGGCCGGTGGAGCGTGCGGGCCGACCTCTTGACCGGGCAGCGCCGCGGTGGCCCAACGGGGAATGGCCTTCGAGTCCGACCATGGCGTGGACATCGTCATCGCGGCCGACGGCTCGCTGACGATCAACGGGATCGTGGTGGTGCTGGAGAACGGCAGCATCGAGGGCGATTGCATCAGGGGTTCGCTCCGCGGCGAGGGCATCTACGTTCCCCGCGTCTCGATCCCGCTCGACATGTGCCGGATGGGCCTGACCGGCACCGCGCCGCGGGAGGCCGCGGTCGAGGATCGCCCGCTCGCCGTTCGCCCGTGTCGCCTGACAATCGCTCCCGGGCGGAGGCGCGGTCCCGGATAGCTCCTGGCCGGCCCCTTACGGCGTCCCTCGCCCGGCGATCAGACTCCGGATGGTCCCGATCAGCGGCTTGAGGTGGAAGTTGCCGTCCGGGGCGGCGTCCACGCGCCAGCCCGCCTTCAGGACCGCCTCCGTGGCGACCGGTCCGACGGAGGCGACGAGCACCTCGTCCATGGCGCGCGACAGCAGGTCGGCCCGGCCGTGTCTCGCCGCCACGTCGCGCAGGCGCTCGACCTGCGGCCGGGCCGTGAAGGCGATGAGGTCGATCTCGCCCGCCGCCATCCGGCCGATCACCTCCACGACGCGCTCATCCTCCCTGTCGTCCGCGTAGCGGTACGGGAGAACGCGCTCGACGGTCGCTCCGCGCCCGGCCAGGACGCGATCGATGGCGTCCGGCAGGCCCGGATAGGCCTGCATCCCGACCCGGCGGCCCGAAAGGTCGAGCGTGCCGAGCACGGCGATCAGCCCGTCGGTCGTCGCGGGCTCGGCGGTGATGTCCGGGCCGAGGCCGAGCGTTCGCAGCGCTCGGGTGGGCTTCGGTCCGCGCACGATCTTGCGCACCCGCCCGAGTGAGGCCACGACCTCCGCCCGCGCTCCGGCGCGCTCCGCGATGCCGAGGAGGCGGCGGACACCCTCGCCCGTATAGAGGATGACGTCGTCGAAGGCGCCGGAGCGGAGCCGCTCCAGCCAACCCTCGGCTCCGCTCGGGTCTTCGACGTCCCGGATCGCGACGAGCGGGCAGCGGATCGCCTCGGCCCCCTCCGCTCCAGCATGGACACGAACAGGTCGAGTTCCCGGCTCTCGGGAACGACCACGCGCCGGCCCGACAGCGCCTTGTCTACGGACACCAGCGCGCGAGCCACGCCCGGGTCACAGCCCGGTATAGATGTCTAGGGCGAGCGGCACGTCCATGAACACCTTGGACCGGCCGCCGTGAAGCACGAGGGCCGCGTTGCAATATTCGTTGATCACGCCCGTGTCGTGGGACACCAGCATCAGCGCCCGGTCGGGCCGCTTCTCGAAGATCTCGTACCGGCAGCGGCGATGGAACCGCTGGTCGCCGACCATGATGACCTCGTCGATGAGGTAGCAGTCGAAATCGATCGCGAGCGACAGGCCGAAGGCGAGCCGCGCCCGCATGCCGGAAGAATAGACCTTCACGGGCGCCCGAAGATGCTGGCCGAGCTCGGAGAAATCCTCGACGAAGCTCCGTACCTCGTCGAGCGGCTTGTCGTAGAGGCGAGCGATGAACTTGATGTTGTCATAGCCGGTGAGGCTGCCCTGGAAGCCGCCCGTGAGACCGAGCGGCCAGGACTGCGTCATCGTCCGCTCCACCCGGCCGCTGCTCGGGTGCTCGACGCCCCCCATGATGCGGACCAGCGTCGACTTGCCGGCCCCGTTCCGACCGAGGATCCCGAGCCGCTCCCCGGACCGCACCTCGAAGCTCACGTTGTCCAGCACGCGCTTCATCTTGTGCCCGACGTGGTAATCCTTGCAGATGGAGACCGCCCGGATCATTCGACCTCGACATATTGGCGCGCGTCCTTGACGAGCCACAACCCGATCAGCGTAATAATCGCATCCACGAGGGCGAAATAGGACGGATCGTAGAAGGCTGGGATGTCGGCGCCGAAATAGCCGCCACGGATCATCTCCACTCCGTTGAGCGGAGGCGACCAGAGCAGGTACTGGCGAAAGCTGTCCGGGAACCAATAGAGCATATAGAACGTCCCGGAGAGCGGGATCATGATGTAGCTGATCGGGTTCCAGAACCGCTCGATCACCTCCGTCCGCTCGGAAAGCGCACCGACCATGAAGGCGGTCGCGGCCGCGTACCAGGCATAGAGCAGCCAGCCGC
Organism: uncultured Methylobacteriaceae bacterium; assembly: GCA_937872715.1. Classification (GTDB taxonomy): domain Bacteria; phylum Pseudomonadota; class Alphaproteobacteria; order Rhizobiales; family Beijerinckiaceae; genus Enterovirga. The sequence continues at coordinate 344 of CALMTJ010000092.1, read as the reverse complement.
CGATCATCGTCGGCACGCTGTCCGGCATGTTCACCATCCCGAACATGGAGAACATGAACATGCAGAACATGAAGGCGGCCGTCGCGCCCAGGACTTCGACGAGGATACGAGACATGTACAGGGAGAACACCGTCACCTGACGGTGGTAGAGCAGGGACGTGTTCGCCTGCATGCACCGCATCGCCCGGCCGAGCATGTGCCGGTACATGAGAAGCGGCATGTAGCCGGTGACGACGAACGGGACGATCGGGATCTCGCCGTGTCCTGAATGGGGCATCAAGGACCACAGCACCACGACCGCGCTTGCGAAGGCCACGGGCTGGGCAACGATCCAGGCGAAGCCG
>CALMTJ010000091.1 GCA_937872715.1 uncultured Methylobacteriaceae bacterium | reverse complement strand
GGCTCTACCTATTCGTCTACACGCTCGCGACGGCGCATAACGAGTTCGCGCTCATCCGGCAGAACGTCGTCTCGGCCTCCCTGGCGCTCGGCCTTAGCCTGATCGGCTTCGCGCTGCCGCTCTCATCCGCCATCGTGCACGCCCAGGCCGTGGTGGATTGCCTCGTCTGGGGCCTCGTCGCCCTGATCGTGCAGATCCTCGTCTACTGGCTCGTGCGCCTCGTCGTGCCGCGCCTGTCGGAGCGCATCGCCGCGGACGAGTTGTCCGCGGCCCTCTTCCTCGGCGCCGCCTCGCTCGCGGCCGGCATCATCAACGCGGCCTCGATGAACTGACGGCCGGCTTCCCGCAAGCGGGTGTCGGACATCGCCGCCGGCGGCTCCCTTCAGGCCGCCGCGATCGTCTTCTCCACGTCGTGCACGGCGTGGCCTGTGAGGTCCTTCGGGATCTCGCTCATCAGCACGGACGAGAGCTTCGCGTGGTAATGCTTGCGCAGCTCGCCGAGCGTCCTCGGCGCGGCGATGACGACGAGGTTGCTGATCTCGCCGCCCAGCACCTGCCTGTTGAGCAGCTCCGCGACGCCGACCGAGAAGCTGTCCTCCTCGAGCTGGCTGGCATCGGGATTGGCGGCGCTGTTGTGATGGCGGCCGCCGGACCCCCGGTTCTCGTTCGCGACAGCCGTTCCCTCCACGGGAACCAGCTTCGGATGAACCTCGTCGCCTGAATTGCGGAACAGGTTGAGCTTTTCGCCATCTGCGACGGCAACCGTCGCTCCCCGAGGAAGCTGCATGGTGATCTCCAGGAAGGCCATGGCCGCGACACGGCTCACGGCTGTTCGGGCCGCGACAACCGCGGTTGCGAGGTCAACGTTGTCGGGCGCGATTGGATGCCGGCCCACGCTGCCCGCGGGAGCTTCTCAGAGCTTTCGATCGATCGTCAGCTTCTGAAAACCCTTGCCGGACAGGGCCGGGCGTTTGGCGGACAGGATGCGCGAGTTGATGCCTTGCCAGCCGATCTCGCCCGAGAGGCGGCCGTATTCGATCTTCGGGCAGCGATTCATGATGACGACCACGCCCTTCGCCTCCGCCCGCGCGGCGGCCGCATCGTCCCGGACGGAGAGCTGCATCCAGATGACCTTCGGCAGCGGATCGAGGGTCAGCGCCTCGTCGGTGACGCCGCCCGCCTCCGTCGAGGCGCGGAAGATCTCGACCATGTCGATCGGCCGGTCGATGACGGACAGCGACGCCACGGCCGGCACGCCCAGCACGTCGTGGCCGGCCAGGCGCGGGTTGACCGGGATCACGTCGAAGCCGCGCTCCTTCAGGTACTTGAACACGATGTAGCTCGGCCGGGCCGGATTGTTGGTGGCGCCGACGATCGCGATCGTCCTCATCGCCTTCAGGATTCCCCGGATGGTGCCGTCGTCGTAGCGCTCGTGTCCGCCCGACAGGATGGCGGTCATGCGCCGACCCAGGACGGCTCGCGCTTCTCCATGAACGCGCCGATCCCTTCCGCGGCGTCGCGCGCCAGCATGTTCTCGACCATGACGGCGGACGCGTGAGCATAGGCCGCATCGAGGCCCATCTCGGCCTGCTCGTGGAAGGCCCGCTTGCCGATCCGCACCGTATGCGGCGATTTCGACGCGACGATCGCGGCCAGCCGATGCGCCTCGGCCGAGGCGGACCCGGCCGGCACGACGCGGTTGACCAACCCCATCCGGGCGGCGTCTGCCGCCGGCACCATCTCGCCCAGCAGCAGCATCTCCATCGCGTGCTTGCGGGCCAGGCTGCGGGACAGGGCGACCATGGGGGTGGAGCAGAACAGGCCGATATGGACGCCAGGCGTCGAGAACCGCGCCTCGGCGCCTGCCACCGCGAGGTCGCAACTCGCGACGAGCTGGCAGCCGGCGGCCGTGGCGACGCCTTCCACGGCGGCGATCACCGGCTGGGGCAGGCGCACGATCCGGGTCATGACGGCCGAGCAGCGCGCCATGATGTCGGCGAAATAGGCCCGGCCGCGATCCCCGTCGGCGCGCCTCGCGCTCATCTCCTTCAGGTCGTGTCCGGCGGAGAAGACCGGACCCGCGCCCGTCAGCACCACGGCCCTGACCGACCGGTCGGCCGCGATCGCGTCGAGTTCGGCCGCGAGCGCGTCGAGCAGCGCCTCGGACAGCGCGTTGCGGGCGCCCGGCCGGTTCAGGACGAGTTCGGCCACCCCGTCACGGTCTGACCGCAGGAGCGGAGGGGGAAAGGCGTGGGCGGTCATGTCGAGGAGGTATCGCGCGCCCCCCTCAATTGTCGAGCCCGGCGCCGGAGCGCAAGGTGGCACCTTGCAGTCCGGGGGGAGGAACCCGCCATGCCGACACTGATCGACTACGCCGAGGCGTCCGACGAGGTGAGGGCCGTCTTCGACGACATCAAGCGGAGCCGCGGCGTTCACGACGTGAACAATTTCTGGAAGGCGCTGGCGGTCCAGCCTGCGCTGCTGCGCCGGGTCTGGGGAAACCTGAAGGTGGTGATGGCGGCCGACGGCGCGCTGCCGGCGGAGGTGAAGGAGATGATCTACCTCGCCGTCAGCATCACGAACGGCTGCGGCTATTGCATCGCATCCCACGGCGCGGCCGCCCGCAAGGCCGGGATGACGCCCGAGCAGCACGGCGAATTGCTGGCGGTCGTCGCCATGGCGAACGAGACGAACCGGCTCGCCTTCGGCCTCGCCGTGCCGGTCGACCCCGCCTTCCGCTGAACGTCCGGCCGGTCCGCCGGTCAGGCGGGCTCGTGACCGGTGATCTCGATACCGAAGCCGGACAGGCCGACATAGGATCTCGAGCCCGACCCGATGTTGCGGATGGAGGTCACGCCGAGATCGCGCAGGATCTGCGCGCCGAGCCCGACCTCCCGCCACATCCGGGTCCGTTCGCCCTGGGAGCCGTCCTCGTCCGAAAAGCCGGAGACGGGCACGCCCGCCGTCCCGTCGCGGAGATAGACGAGGATGCCGCGCTTCTCCGCCGCGAAGCGGGCGAGCGATTGCGCGATGACCGTCCCGCCGCCGAGCACGTCCGTCAGGACGTTGGCCCGGTGCAGCCGGGTGAGGACGTTCTGCCCGTTGCCGACCCGGCCCAGCACGAAGGCGTAGTGCTGCACCGCATCGAAGGGCGTCGTGTAGGCGTAGCCGGTGAGCTGTCCATGCGCCGTCTGCACCGGGAAGGTCCCGATCCGCTCGACCAGCTTCTCGCGCGCCTGCCGGTGCGCGATCAGGTCGGCGACGGAGATCCGGCACAGGCCGTGCGTGCCCGCGAAGGCCTCGATCTGCGCGCCCTTCATCACCGTGCCGTCGTCGTTGGCGAGCTCGCAGATCACGCCCACCTCGGGCAGGCGCGCGAGGCGGCAGAGGTCCACGGCCGCTTCCGTGTGGCCGGACCGCATGAGCACCCCCCCGTCCTTGGCGATGAGCGGGAAGACGTGTCCCGGCCGCACGAAATCCGCCGCCCCCATGTTGTTGTTGGCGAGCGCCCGCACCGTGTTGCAGCGCTGCTCGGCGGAGATGCCTGTCGTGAGGCCGTGCTTCACGTCGACCGTGACGGTGAAGGCCGTGCCGAGCGGGGCGTCGTTGGACGCCACCATCGGGTCGAGCCGGAGCCGCCTCGCCTCGCCAGACGTCAGCGGCGCGCAGACGATCCCGCAGGTGTTGCGGATGATGAAGGCCATCTTCTCCGGCGTGCAGAGCGAGGCCGCGACCACGAGGTCGCCCTCGTTCTCGCGGTCGCCGTCGTCCGTGACGATGACGATCTCGCCCCGGGCGAAGGCCTCGATGGCGTCGGTGACGGTGTCGGTCATGTCCGGAACACTCGGCTCGACGGCGTGCCGAGCATGCGGATGTGGGCGCCGTAAGGGACGAGCGCCATGTCGACGGTCAGGAGAACGGCCCCTTTCTCGACGGCCTGAACAACGAGGAGGCGGTCGAACGGATCGCGGTGAAGAAGTGGCAACGCTGCTACCCTGACAGCCGTGGAGGATGTGACGGCAACCTCGGTGAAATCCAGCTTGGCGGTCTCGGCGAGCTGGACGGCGTCGACCAGGAAATCCGGACGCCTCAAGGCCGATTTGATCGCGACCTCCCAGATGCTGGCTGCGCTGAAGAGCTTCTCGTTCGTCTCATCCTCGATCAGACGGATGGCCTCTGCCGGAAGTCTTCTCGGCTGCGTCACGGCCCACACGAGAAGGTGCGTGTCCAGGAGGAGCCTCAAGGCTTGCCTTCGAAGAGGTCCAGGAGGTCGTCCGGAAGTGGCGCATCGAAGTCCTCGGGCACCTTGAACTGCCCGCGAAGGCGCCCGAGCTGAACGGGCCAAGTCCGGGGCGCCGGCACGGCCACGATCCGCGCGACCACTTCGCCGCCGTCGGTGAGGCCGACCTCCTCGCCGCCGCGCGCGCGTTCGACCAGCGTCCGCAGGTCCGCTCCCTCGATCTCGACCTGGCTCATGGCTGCCATCCTCCGCCCACCTGCCCGCGATGGCGTAGATAATGGTCCGCGAGGACGCAGGCGAGCATCGCCTCGCCGACAGGCACGGCCCTGATGCCGACGCAGGGGTCGTGGCGGCCTCGGGTCGCGATGTCGACAGCCTTTCCGTCATCCGTGACAATGACGATCTTCATGGAGGCGGTGACGGCATCGATCATCGGTCAGACTGTTCGGGCGCGAACGGGCGTGAGCTGGCGGACGGCCGGGTCGTACGCAGCGAGTGCAGCATCGGACGTGAGCAAGCGAGCATCCTCGTCACCAGCTTGGGCGATAAGCAGCCGATCAAACGGGTCGCGGTGATGGTTGGGCAGAGTAGCCACTCGGATGGCCGCGGACGAGAGGACGGTAACCTCGCGAAAGTCGAGGCGCGCTGCCGCGACGAGTCGAGCCGGATTGACGTCGAAATCCTGGCGGCGCAATGCCGCCTTGATGGCAACTTCCCAAATGCTGGCCACGCTGAACATCACGTCGATGCGCCGGTCGCGAACGAGCGCAAGATCGTCGGCCGCGAGACGGTCCGGATTCAGAAGCGTCCAGATCAGGACCTGCGTATCCAGCAGCAGCTTCACGCTTTGCCTTCGAACATGTCGAGAATGTCGTCCGGCAGCGGACGGTCGAAATCGTCGGGCACCTTGAACTGTCCGCGAAGGCGGCCGAGGACGCGCGGAGTGTCGGCAGCGGCCGCCGCCGGAATGGGAACGATCCGGGCCAGTTCTCGCCCGCGTTCGACCAGCGTCACGTCCTCTCCTCCGCAAGCCCGCTCCACGAGGGTGCGCAGATCCGCGTCAGCAATCTCGACCTGGCTCATGGCTGCGACCCTCCGCCCACCTGCCCGCGGTGGCGTAGATAATGATCCGCGAGGACGCAGGCGAGCATCGCCTCGCCGACAGGCACGGCCCTGATGCCGACGCAGGGGTCGTGGCGGCCTCGGGTCGCGATGTCGACGGCCTCGCCCCCGCGGGTCACCGTGCGGCGCGGCTGGAGGATGGAGGAGGTCGGCTTGACGGCGAAGCGCGCCACGATCGTCTGCCCGGTGGAGATGCCGCCCAGGATGCCGCCCGCCCGGTTCGACAGGAAGAGCGGCGCGTCGGCATTGCCCGGCCGCATCTCGTCCGCGTTGTCCTCGCCCCGCAGCTCGGCCGCCGCGAAGCCGTCGCCGATCTCGACGCCCTTCACGGCGTTGATCGACATGAGGGCGGCCGCGATCTCGGCGTCGAGCTTGCCGTAGACGGGCGCGCCGAGTCCTGCCGGCACTCCCTCGGCCACGATCTCGACGACGGCTCCCACGGACGAGCCCGCCTTGCGGATCTCGTCCAGGTAGCCGGCCCAGAGCTCGGCCGCGACGGGGTCCGGGCAGGAGAGCGGGTTCCGGCCCGCCTCCTCCCAATTCCAGCGCTCCCGGTCGACGGCGTGGGGGCCGATTCGCACGACCGCGCCCCGGATGGCGATGCCGGGCAGGACCTTGCGGGCGATCGCGCCTGCGGCCACACGGGCGGCCGTCTCGCGGGCGGAGGAGCGCCCGCCGCCGCGATAATCCCGGATCCCGTATTTCGCCTCGTAGGTGTAATCGGCGTGACCCGGCCGGTAGCTGTCCCGGATGTCGGAATAGTCTTTCGAGCGCTGGTCGACGTTGTCGATGAGGAGCGCGATCGGCGTCCCGGTCGTCACCTGTCCGTCCGTCCGCTCGTCGGAGAAGACGCCGGACAGGATGCGGACCGCATCCGGCTCCCGGCGCTGGGTCGTGAAGCGCGACTGCCCGGGGCGCCGCCGGTCGAGCTCGGCCTGGATGTCGGCCTCGGTGAGCGGGATCCGGGGCGGGCAGCCGTCGACCACGCAGCCGAGCGCCGGCCCGTGGCTCTCGCCGAAGGTCGTCACGCGGAACAGGTGGCCGAAGCTGTTGTGGGACATCGCCCGCCTCTAAGAGACGGCTCTAAGAGCCCGTTTGAAACTCCTCCCTCATGCTGAGGTGGCCGCCGCAGGCGGCCCTCGAAGCACGCACGACCGTTGTGCGTCCTTCGAGGCCGATCTCCGATCGGCACCTCAGAAAGAGGAGGAGGGTGAATGTCCAAACAGCCTCTAAGGCGAACGGAGGCGCCTGTCAGCCCGCCGGCCGGCGGCTCCTGACGCGGAGGTGAGGCCGCGGTATGGAGCGCCTTCGGGGGAGGGAGCTGCGGCATGACGGACGGAACGGCATCGGACGGCGTGGTCGACGTCCTGGTCGTCGGGGCGGGTCCGACCGGTCTCCTGGCCGCCGGATTGCTCGCGCGATCCGGCATCTCCGTCCGCATCATCGACAAGAACACGAGCGCGGCCAAGGAGACGCGGGCCTTCGGCGTGCAGGCGCGCAGCCTCGAGCTCTTCGCCTCGCTGGGCCTCGCGGACGCGATGCTCGACCGTGGCCTCGTCGCGACGGGCGTTCAGGTCTTCGCCGAAGGCGAGCGGGTGGCGGAGCTCTCCTTCGACGACATCGCGCCGAACGACACGCCCTACGGCTTCCTCCTCATGGTCTCCCAATCGGAGATCGAGGCCGTCCTGGTCGACGATCTTGCCCGTCTCGGAGGGACCGTCGAACGCGGCACCGAGGCGACGGCGCTGGACCGGGACGCGGACGCGGTCACGGTACATGTCCACGACGCTTCCGGTTCCGAGGCGGCGATCCGGGCGCGCTACGTGATCGGGTCGGACGGCGCGCACAGCACCGTCCGGAAGGCGCTTGGCCTTTCCTTCGCCGGTGCCACCTATCCGCAGACGTTCCTGCTGGCGGACGCGACTGTGCGGTGGCCGCTCGGCAGCGACCGGCTCTCGCTGTTCATGCGCGGAAGCGGCTTCGCGGCGTTCCTTCCTCTGAGAGGGCGGGATTACGCCCGGGTCATGGTGGTCGATCCGACCGAGGCATCGTCCGGTGCCCCGCTTGCGCAGGGCTCGTCGCCCGTCGAACTGGACGTCGTGGAGCGCGCCTTTCGGCACTCGACAGGGCTCGACGTCACGCTCTCGGACCCCCGATGGCTGTCGCGCTACCGGGTGCATCATCGGGGCGTCGACCGCTACCGGGTCGGCCGCTGCTTCGTCGCCGGGGACGCCGCCCATATCCACTCGCCGGCCGGCGGGCAGGGCATGAACACGGGCCTGCAGGACGCCGCCAACCTCGCCTGGAAGCTCGCCGCCGTGATCCGGCACGGGGCGGCCGACGCCCTCCTCGACAGCTACCACGACGAGCGCTGGCCCGTGGGCCAAGCGGTGCTGGCGCAGACGGACCGGATGTTCTCCGCCGTCGCCGATCCGTCCGGCTGGGTCGTCGCGCTCCGCAAGGTGCTGGCGCCGGCCGTCGCCGCGACGCTCACCCGTATCGCGCCTCTCCGCAACCGGGCGTTCCGGTTCGTGTCGCAGCTCGGCATCCGGTACGAGCCGGGCCGCTTCCTGGCCGAGGAAACGTCGGAGGGCGCCTCGTCGAGATGGCGCGACGGACCCGGGCCGGGACGCCGCGCGCCTGACGCCGCCACGGGACGGCACCGCGACGTGTTCGACCTGCTCGCGGGATACCGCTTCCACCTCCTCGCTCTGTCGCGCGAACCGCTGTCGCGCGAGGACATCGACGGCCTTTCCGCCGAGCTCGCCGGGTTCGTTCGCGATTGCCCGGCACCGGCGGAGGCGCATCTCGTCGCCCATTCGCTCGTCGGCCGAGACGAGCGGCTCGTTCAGGCTGAGTCCGCGCGCGTGTTCGACGCCTACGGCATCGGCCCGGGGACGCCGCGCGGCCTCTACCTGATCCGGCCGGACGGCTACGTCGCCTGGCGGACGGATTCGCTCGACGTCACGGCGTGCAGGCGGTTCGTCGAGCGGGTCTTTGCGCCGGGCTCACCCGGCGCCGGCCGGGCGGTCAGGCTTCCCCCAACGCCCGAACATGCGCGGTGACCGATTCCGACAGGCCCTGCAGGTCGTAGCCGCCCTCGAGGAGCGACACGAGACGTCCGCCGCAATGGCGCCCGGCAACCTCCATCATGCGGCGGGTCGCCCAGGCGAAATCCTCCGCTTCGAGCTGGAGGTTGGCCAACGGGTCCCGCCGGTGGGCGTCGAACCCGGCGGACAGGATCAGGACTTCCGGCGCGAACGCGTCGAGGCGCGGGATGATGCGGCTCTCGAAGGCGTCGCGGAAGCTCTCGCCCGTCGCGCCCGGCCGGAGCGGGGCGTTCACGATCGTGTCGTGGTCGCCGCGCTCCCCGGCCGCGCCCGTGCCGGGATAGAGCGGCATCTGGTGGGTGGAGCAGTAGAGCACGCTCGGATCGGACCAGAAGATGTCCTGCGTGCCGTTGCCGTGATGGACATCCCAATCGACGATCGCGACCCGTCCGGCGCCGTGCCGCGTCTGGGCGTGGCGGGCCGCCACGGCCGCGTTGTTGAAGAAGCAGAACCCCATGGCGCGGGTGCGCTCGGCGTGGTGGCCGGGCGGCCGCATGGCGCAGAACGCGTTCGCTACCTCGCCCGTCGCGACGGCATCCACGGCCTGGACGGCGGCGCCGACCCCGCGCAGCAGCGCCTCCAGCGTGCCGGGCGACATCACCGTGTCCGAGTCGATGCCGACCAGGCCCTCGCGGGGCGACGCCTCGACGATCGCGTTCACGTAGTCGCGCGGATGGGCGAGGGCCACGGTGTCGAGATCCGCGGCATCGGCCAGCCTGCGATGGAGGTCAGGGAAGGATCGCTCAGAGAGCGCCGTCTCCACGGCCCTGATGCGGTCCGGCCGCTCGGGATGGCCGGCCGGCGTCCGATGCTCGAGGGTGGCCGGGTGGTGGAGAAGGAGCGTGGTCATCGGACCCGGGAAAGGTTTCGCGCCGAGCTTCGCAGCCGCGGCGAGCCCTGTCCACGGCCGAGATTGTTGCCGATTTGCAACGGAGATGCGCAAGCGTCGGCGAGGGGTCGTGATGAGGGACCCGGCCCGGGCGAAATCGCTTATCCGTCCATTCGTGGTTAACGAATTGCGTCCAGGTCTCGGGACGCATGAGGTTTGATCGGATGCGCGCTGCCGCCTGTCTCGCCGCCTTCGGGGCGCTCCTGGCCCTCTCCGGCTGCTTCTCCGTGGTTCCGGATCCTCAGCTCTCCGCGCTGGACGCCAAGTACATGGCGCTGATCCCCGATGCGCCGGTCGATCCCCATTTCGCCCGCTACCAGATCACGGACCCGACCGGCGAGGCGCCCGGCACGGTGGTGGTCGAGACGAAGGAGCGGCAGCTCTACCTCGTTCTGCCCGGCAGGAAGGCGATCCGCTACGGCGTCGCGGTCGGGGACGAGGCCTATGGCTGGACGGGGCTGGCGGACGTCGCCCGCAAGGCCGAATGGCCCAACTGGAACCCGCCGGCCGAGATGATCGCCCGCTGGCCGCATGTCCACGCGGTCGAGGGCGGCCCGAACTCGCCGCTCGGAGCGCGCGCGCTCTACCTCTACCAGGGCAACAAGGACACGCTGTACCGCATCCACGGCACGAACGAGCCGGAGAAGATCGGCCAGGCCGTCTCGTCCGGCTGCATCCGGATGCGCAACCTCGACGTCGTCGACCTCTACAACCGCGTCCCCGTCGGCGCGAAGGTGATCGTCCGCTGACGGCGAGGGCTCGGCGGGACGGCCGGGCGGTGCTGGCGATGGGATCGCACGCTCTCGCCTCGTCATCCTGAGAGCCTGGCCGGGAACTCCCACCCTCCTCATCCTGAGGTGCCGATCGAAGATCGGCCTCGAAGGACGCAGGGCGGTCGTGCGTGCTTCGAGGCTCGCCTTTGGCGAGCACCTCAGCATGAGGAAGGAGGGAGTGCCTATTTCGGGCCAGGCTCTGAGGTGCGAAGGGAAGCGGAGCCTCGAAGGACGCACGACCGTCGTGCCTGCTTCGAGACGCGCCTGCGGCCGCTCCTCGGCGTGACGCCCGGCGCGGCCTCCGGCCGCTCAGAACGGGCCGGCCATCCCGAGCTTCGCCAGTTCGACCTGGGCGCGGAGCTCGATGGCGGCGATCACCCCGTCGAGACCGGGATCGCCGCTCGGCCCCTCGGCCCGGAGGCTCCGGACCACCCGCGACAGCTCGGCCGGCGTGACGCGGCCCGCGAGGAGCGCGGCTTTCAGCCCGTCCAGGCTGTCCAGCACCTCCTGGCCGCGCCGGGCGGAGCGCCTGCGCCGCTCCGCCGGATCGTCCTCCGCCTGGAGGGCCAGGATGGCGT
>CALMTJ010000090.1 GCA_937872715.1 uncultured Methylobacteriaceae bacterium | reverse complement strand
GAGGAGAGCATGCCGTAATCCGGCATGGTGGTCTTGGCCAGGATGACGGATTACGGCATGCTCTCCTCCGGGCTGTCGAGCTTCCACCCGCTCACCCGCAACCCCTGGGACCTCTCGAAGAACCCGGGCGGTTCCTCGGCGGGAGCAGGCGCGGCCGCGGCCGCCGGGTACGGGCCGCTCCATGTCGGGACGGATATCGGCGGCTCCATCCGGCTGCCGGCGGGGTGGTGCGGCGTGTTCGGCCTGAAGCCGAGCTTCGGCCGCGTGCCGGTCCATCCGCCCTATTGGGGCCGGGTCGCCGGCCCGATGACCCGCACGGTCGCCGACGCCGCGCTCGCCATGCGCGAGCTGTCGCGGCCCGACGCCCGCGACGGGATGAGCCTGCCGCCGGCCGATCTCGATTGGGCCGCCCCGCAGTGCGATCTCAGGGGCGTCAGGGTCGGGCTGCAGCTCGATGCCGGGATCGGGATGGCGGTCCTGGCCGAGGTGCGGGCCTGTATCGAGGCGGCCGCGCGGCTTCTCGAGAGCGCCGGCGCGATCGTCGCGCCGGTCGCGCCGTTCCTCACCCGGGCCATGCTGGACGGGCTCGACATCTTCTGGCGCCAGCGGGCCTGGGCGGACATCGCGCCGCTGAGCGACGACGAGCGGGGGAGGATCCTGCCCTACATCCTGCGCTGGGCGGAAGGCGGGCGGGACCTGTCGGGGGCGGCCGTCTATGGCGGGCTGAGCCAGATGGCGATCATCCGGGACGCGACCTTGGCCGCGACGGCGCCCTACGACCTCGTGCTGTCGCCGGTCTCGCCGGTCCCGGCCTACCCGGCCGAGCTCGCCTCGCCGACGAACGATCCGGAGCGGCCGTTCGAACACATCTGCTTCACGGTGCCGTACAATTTCTCCGAGCAGCCGGCGGCGTCGATCAATGCGGGCTACACGGAAGCGGGCCTGCCGATCGGACTCCAGATGGCGGGCCGCCGCTTCGACGACATCGGCGTACTGGCCGCGGCGGCCGCCTTCGAGGCCATGCGGGGCGTGCAGCGGCCCTGGCCGGCCTATTGATCGGAACGGCCGAGTGGGCGGCTGCCGCGACGGCCCCCGCCCACCGCCGCGTCACGCGGCCTTCTGCAGCTTCTCCGCCGCCATCGCGGCCTGGACGGCCGCCCGTGCAGCGACCCGCCGGCTGAACTCGACGATGCGGGGCCGGCTGGACAGATCGACCCCGAACGGCGCCGCCCAGCTCAGCACGACGAAGAGATACGCGTCCGCGACGGTGAAATCCGGGCCGGTGAGGTAGGGGCGTCCATCGGCGAGCGCCGCATCGACCACATCGACCTTGCGGCCGATATTCGCGACCGCCGCCTCCCGCGCCTCCGGGGTGAGCGCCGGGTTGAAGAGCGGGCCGAACGCCTTGTGAAACTCGGCCGCGACGAAGTTGAGATGGCCGTTCACGCGCGCCCGCTCGACCGTGCCGGCAGCGGGCGCGAGGGTGCCGGGCGCGTACTTGTCCGCCAGGTACTGGACGATGGCGGCGCCCTCCGTCAGGACCTCGCCATCGTCGAGCTGCAGTGCCGGGACGTAGCCCTTCGGGTTGACCGACGTGAAATCCGCGCCGGACGCGGTCTTCTTGGTCTTGAGGTCGACGGCTTCGAGCGCGACGGGCAGGCCGAGCTCGCGCAGCACGATATGCGGGGACAGCGAGCAGGCGCCGGGGGCGTAGAAGAGTTTCAAAGGGATGGTCTCCGGTTGCGGTGCCGGAGAGATAGACGAGGTTGTTACCTGCGGAAACCGGGTAACTTACGGTGACCGGCGTTTTGAGGTATCCTCGGGGAAACCAGGTTCCAGGCTCGCTCGGAGGTGAGTGCAATGGCTTTGAAGCTGAGAAGGCGGGTGCCGCCGCCGCCCGGATGCCCGATGTCGGCCTGTATGAGCCTGCTGGGCGGCGTCTGGACGCCGGAGATCATCTGGAACCTGAGCGAAGGGCCGCGCCGCTTCTCCGAGCTGCGCCGTGCTCTGCCGGCGATCTCGGCGAAGGTGCTGAGCACGCGGCTGAAGGACCTCGAGGAACGCCGCGTCCTTTCCCGCGCCGTGCTGGCGACGACCCCGCCCAGCGTGGAATATACGCTGACCGGGCTCGGCGAGGAGGTCATCCCGGCCATACGGGCGATCGTCGAGGTCGGCTCCAAGCTGCATGTCCGGGCGGTGCCGGGGGAGGCGAGCTCCGCGGCGTAGCAGCCGTCACCGGCTCCGCAGCCGCGGGTCGAGCGCGTCGCGAAGGCCGTCGCCGAGCAGGTTGAGGCCGAGCACGGCCAGCGCCACGGCGAGCCCGGGCGCGATCGCGAGATGCGGCGCTTGCGACAGGAACGTCTGCGAATCGGCCAGCATGCGGCCCCAGCTCGGGTTCGGCGGCCGGATGCCGAGGCCGAGATAAGACAGCCCGGCTTCCGTCAGCACCGCGAGCGCGAGCTGCACGGTCACCTGGACGATCAGGATGCCGGCCATGTTCGGCAGGATCTCCGTGCGGGTCACGGAGGCGGGGCCGCGCCCGACCGAGCGCGCGGCCGCGACGTAATCCATGCTCCACACGCCGAGCGCGGCCGCGCGCGACACCCGGACGAAGACCGGCACGTTGAACACCGCGATGGCGATCACGGCCGCCGTTGGTCCGGCGCCTAGGAGCGCGCCCAGCATGATGGCGGAGAGCACGGCCGGGAAGGCGAAGACCACGTCCGCGACCCGCAGGATCGCGGTCTCGACCCCGCCCCTGACGGCCGCGATGGCCGCGCCGATCGCCGTCCCGAGCGTGGCGCCGAGCAGCACGGACGGGACCGCGATGGCGAGCGAGTTCGCGGCCCCGAGCATCAGCATGGAGAGGACGTCACGCCCGAAATGGTCGGTGCCGAGGAGCCCGGCCGCGAGCGGCCCCTTGAGTCGCAGCGGGATGCGGACGCGCGTCGGGATCTCGGGCGTCCAGGCGAGCGCGACGAGGGCCACGAGGAGGAGCGCGAGCGTCAGGGCACCCCCGACGAGGAGGGCCGGGTTCGCCCTCCGGATCATCGCCGCCGCCGGAGGCGCGGATCGAGCGCAACCTGGCCGAGATCCACGGCGGCGTTCACCGCGATGACGATGGCGGCGAGGAGAAGCACGACATTGCGGATCACGACGAGGTCGCGCTGCGCCAGCGCCTGGTAGGCGAGACGGCCGAGCCCGGGCAGGTTGAACACGTTCTCGACCAGGATCGCGCCTGCGATCAGGAAGGAGAGCTGCAGCCCGAGGATCGTGGTGATCGGCACGAGCGCGTTCGGCACCACGTGGCGCAGCAGCGCGGCCCGGCCGGCCAGGCCCTTCGCCCGTGCGGTGCGGACGAAATCCTGGCCGATCACGTCGAGCGTGGCGGACCGGACGATGCGGGTGAGCACCGCGGCCTGCGGCAGCGCCAGCGCGAAGGCGGGCAGCAGCAGGCTGCGCAGACCCGGCCAGAGGCCCGCCCCCCAGCCCGGGAAGCCGCCGGCCGGCAGCCAGTTGAGGCCAGTCGCGAAGACGAGGACGAAAATGAGGCCGAGCCAGAAATTCGGCACCGCCACGCCGAGCTGGCTGACGATCCCGATGACCCGGTCCGGCGCGCGGCCATGCGCGGCCGCCGCCGCCGTGCCGAGCGGCAGGGCGAGGATGGCGACGATCGCGAGCGCGAGGGCCGCGAGCGGCACCGTCACGGCCAGCCGCTCGGCGACCAGCGTCCCGACCGGCATCGCATAGGTGACGGATTGCCCGAGATCGCCGTGCAGCATGCCGGCGATCCAGCCGAGGAAGCGGATGGGCGCCGGCCGGTCGAGGCCGAGCTGCGCCCGCAGCGCCGCCACCGTGTCCTCGCGGGCGGAGGTGCCGAGCATCACGGACGCGGTGTCGCCCGGGAGGACATCCACGATCACGAAGATCGCGGCCGCCACGGCCAGCAGCGTCAGGGCAAAGCCGGCGATGCGGAGGAGGATGGGGCGGATCACGGCGACGCCTTGCCCCGCCGGCTATCGGACCGTTGCTGCGGGCGTTGGGGCCTGCTTGACATGGCGGCTGACGTTCAAGGCGCGACCGTCTCGAACCCCATCCCCCTCGCACTGGCCAGGAGGCGTGAATCGTAGCTCGCCAGCGCAACCGTCGCTCCTCTCGCCGACAGATGCTGCAAGGTCGCGAGGTGAAGACCGTCCAAGGTCCGCACGGGTCCGTCGAAGGGAGACAGGGCTCGGGCGAGAACGTCTTCAGTCATCTCGACGAAGTCGATCTCGTCGAGCAGCCGCCGAACATCGTTGAGCCGCTGCCGATCGGCCCCGTAGGCGTGGACCCTGTTCCACACCTCGTACTGGAGCAGGCGGCTCGAGATCATGTCATGGCGCCAGAAGCTGTCCGGCGGCCTACGCCTCTCCGACATGACCTGGGCCAGCGCGACCGAGCTGTCGAGGTAGATCAACGATCTTCCCGATCCGCGGCGAGGTCGGCCATGAGCTGGTCGAAAGGTATCCCGCCCTCCCGCAACGGAAGAGGCTCGGCGAAGCGCCGCTTCGCGGGCGTGTACCAGCCCTCGCGAACGCCCTCCTCGATCACGACCGAGAGCGGCCTCGGCCCGGATCTCCGGGGCGGAACCAGCTCCGCCACCACCTTGTCTCGGTCCGTCACCAGCACGGTCTCGCCCGCCTCCGCGGCCCGGACGTACTCGCTCAGCCGGTTCTTGAGCAACTTAATCCCAACCCTGCGCATGAGGACAAGGTAGCTACCAGGAGACTACCATGTCAAGACAGGAGGCCTGCCCCCCTAATCGCTCCAGCTCACCTCGGTGACGTCGTTCGACGGGATGGGGGAGTTCTCCCACAGGCCCTTCAGCTTCGCGTTCCAGATGCCGAGCTTCGGCAGTTGGAAGAGGAACAGGGCCGGCACGTCCTCGGCCAGGATCTTCTCGGCCTGGCGGTACTTGTCGAAGCGGGCCGCCTCGTCGGGCGTCTTGGCGATGTCGGCGATCAGCGTCCGGAAGGCTTCGTTCTTGTAATTGAAGTAGTAGGTGTCGCGCCCGTAGATGTCGATGTCGAGCGGCTCGGTATGGGCCACGATCGTCATGTCGTAATCCTTGGCCTTGAACACCTCCTCGATCCACTTGGCCGGGAACTCGGTCGGGACGATCTTCAGCTCGACGCCCACCTCGGACAGCATCGCGGCCAGGAGCTCGGCCGACCGGCTGGCATAGGCCATCTGCGGCGTCTTGATGGTGATGGAGAGGCCCGACCCGTAGCCGGCCTCCCCGAGCAGCGCCTTGGCCTTGGCCTGGTCGAACGGCATCACCCCGGTCTCGTCCACGAAGGCCGGGTGGTTCGGCGAGAAATGGCTGCCGATGGGCCGCCCGAAACCCGAATAGGCGCCCTCGACCAGGGCCTTGCGGTCGACGGCGTGCATCAGCGCCTGGCGGACGCGCTTGTCGTCGAACGGCTTCCGGCCGTTGTTCATTCCGGCGACGACCTCGCCCTCCGTCGATCCCGCGACGGCGGTGAAACGGGTGTCCTTCTTCAGGTCGGCGAAGAGCTCCGGCGCCCCCATGGCCGGGAACGCGTCCACGTCGCCGGCCTTCAGCGCCGCCACCTGCGCCTGCGGGTCGGAGATGAACCGGAAGGTGACGGTCTCGAGGGCGGGCTTCCGGCCCCAATAGCCGGGATAGGCGGCGAGCTCGACCCGGTCGCCCCTCGCCCAGGACTTGAACCGGAACGGGCCCGTGCCGACGGGCGTCGCCCTGTTCCCCTCGACGCTCTTCGGGGAGACGATCGAGGCGTCGCCCCATGACAGGAAATAGACGAAGTTGCCGGAGGGCTGCTTCAGCCGGATCACGACCGTCTTCGGGTCGGGCGTCTCGATCGCGTCGATGGGCGCGAAGATCTGCTTCTGCGCGTTGGTGGAGGTCGGCGCGCGGGCGCGGTCGAAGGAGAACTTCACGTCGGCCGAGCTCATCGGCTCGCCGTCGTGGAACGTCACGCCCTCGTGCAACGCGAAGGTATAGGTGAGACCGTCCGGAGAGACCGTCCAGCTCCTGGCGAGCAGCGGCACGACCTTGCCGGTGCGGTCGAGCTTGACGAGGCCCTCGAACACGTTGGCCCAGGTCACCTCCCGGATGGCGGTCGGGGCCGCGACGGTCGGGTCGAGCCCCGTCGGCTCGATCGGCATCCCGAGGACGAGCGAGGTCTTCGCGGCCTCGGCGGATGCGAGCCCCGAGACGGACAGCATGAGGGCGAGGCCGAGGCGCTTGAGCATGTCCGGCGAAACTCCGACGAGGGATGGCCCGCCCTCTGTGCCACGTCCCGTCCCGGTCGCGCCAGACCGCCGGCCGGCCCGAAGCCCGGGCCAGGAAGAAATTTCTTGCCGCCGAACCCGCGACGCCATCTGATGGCGCCAAGGGCGGCCGGCGGCTGCAGCAGAGGGAATGGCTCGATGACCAAGGGTTGTCTCACACTCGGCCTCGCGGCTGCCCTCCTGGCCGCGACGGGACCCGGGCGCGCGCAGGACGTCCCGACGGTCCGGGTGGGGTTCACCATCCCGGCCGAGGAGGGCAAGTACACGATGATGCGGCGTCCGGCCGAGTTCCCGGACATCGGCAAGGGCTACCGGATCGAGTGGTCGCAGTTCCAGGGCACGGCCGCCATCTCGCAGGCGCTCGCCGCCGGGGCGGTCGATTGCGGCACGCAGGCCGTGCTGCCGGTCGCGCAGGGCACGGCGGCCGGCACGCTCGCGGTCGACATCGTGGCGCAGCACGTGGGCGAGAAGCCGGGCTCGTTCTCGGTCTACTGGGCCGTGAAGGAGGATTCGCCGATCAGGAGCGTCGCCGACCTGAAGGGCAAGACGGTCGGCATCTCCATCATCAACGGCGGCACCCAGGGACCCTTCAATCTCCTCCTCAAGAAGGCCGGGCTCGACCCGCAGAAGGACATCAAGCTCGTCGAGGTGACCTTCCCGCTGGCGGAGGACGCCCTGCGGCAGGGCCGGGTGGACGCCGTGAACATGAACCAGCCCTTCGCGGCCCGTGCCGAGGGCAAGGGCGGCATCCGCAAGCTCTTCTCCCTGGCGGAGGCGCTGCCCAACATCGTCCATATCCTGGAGGCCTGCCGGAAGGACTTCATCGCCGCGAAGCCGGACCTCGCCCGGATGTACGTGAAGGACCTGACGACCGGGATGTCGAAGGCGCTCGCCAACCGGGAGCAGACCATGCAGGTCGTGTCCGAGATCATGAAGGTGCCGGTGCCGGTGCTCGACACCTACCTCCTGAAGGACAACGACTTCGCCCGCAGGCCCGACGCCTCGCC
Source organism: uncultured Methylobacteriaceae bacterium (assembly GCA_937872715.1). GTDB lineage: Bacteria > Pseudomonadota > Alphaproteobacteria > Rhizobiales > Beijerinckiaceae > Enterovirga. The sequence goes on along the minus strand of CALMTJ010000090.1, from coordinate 307 downwards.
GGATTTCCCCGCCATCCAGGCGATGCTCGACACCTATTACGACGAGGGCCTGCTCTCGAAGAAGCTCGTCGCGACCGACTTCAAGTCGGACAAGGTCGTCGCGCCGATCCGGTAGGCTGCGCGGCGGGAGGCTATTCGGCGGCCTCCCGGATCGGGGACAGCGGAAGTCCGAGCGCATCCCAGACCTCCCCCAGCGCGGCCGTCAGCGCCGCGACGTGCGCGTCCGTGTGGCAGGGCGTCGGCGTGATGCGGAGGCGCTCGGCGCCGCGCGGCACGGTCGGGTAGTTGATCGGCTGGATGTAGATGC
>CALMTJ010000089.1:331-3763 GCA_937872715.1 uncultured Methylobacteriaceae bacterium | reverse complement strand
GCCGGGCCTAGCCCGGCCATGACGGAGAGCTCATGAAACGTCTTCAGGATGAGGGGCGGAGTCCTGCAGACGCACCTCCGACCTTTCCTGAAGCTCCTGGATCCCTCGACACACCGTCTATATTAGAGTTTATCTAATTCGGTGATGGTGGATTCGGGCAACACGGCTGCGTAATCTATCCTGGATCGGCTGATAAACTCACATCTCTGTTGAGAGCTCAGGCACTTACTGTTACAGCCTCCTCGTGGCGCGCTGGTGGCTCGCCGGGGGCGGGGTCGATGTCGAACGGTCGGTGGGGCATGAAGTCGATGAGCGGGGCCGGGACGCCCTCGATCAAATCGACCGCCCGCAAACCGCTCGGCCACGCGGCCTTCGGCCTCGCCTCCGTCCTGGCGGCAGGTTCGGCCGCGGCGCAGCCGAGCGACGCCGCGCCCGAACTCCCGCAGATCGAGGTGAGCGGCGGCGGGCAGGACGGCTACCGTCAGGAAGGCTCAGGCATCGCCCGCATCACGACGCCGCTCCGCGACACGCCCCAGACGGTGACGGTCGTCACGCAGCAGCTCATCCAGGATCGGCGCTCGACGACGCTCGAGGACGCGCTCCGCAACGTCGGCGGCGTGACGTTCTCGGCGGGCGAAGGCGGGCAGCAGGGCGACAATCCGATTATCCGGGGCTTCTCGGCCCGCGGCGACATCTACCGGGACGGCATCCGGGATCCGGGCTGGTTCACCCGCGACCTCTTCGCCATCGAATCCGTCGAGGTGTTCAAGGGCCCGTCGGGCTTCGCCTTCGGGCGCGGCGCGACGGGCGCCGCCATCAACAACAACACGAAGCTGCCGCTCTCCCTGCCGCGCTTCGTCGACGCGCAGATCACCGGCAATACGGGGCCGGGCGCGCGCGTCGACCTCGATGCCGGCGGCAAGGAAGGCGGGGTCGCGGCCCGCATCCAGGTCTTCGGCCAGCGCTACGACATCCCGGGCCGCGACAGCGTGTTCGCCGACCGCTGGGGCGTCGCCCCGTCCGTCGCGCTCGACCTCACCGACCAGACGAAGCTCACCTTCAGCCAGATCTACCAGGGCGAGCATTCGACTCCCGATTACGGCCATCCCTGGCTCGTTCAGCCGGCCATCAACGCGGCCGGCACGGCGGCCACCGGCGGCTCGAACGGCAACGGCACGGCCGTGAGCCCCGTGCCGATCCGCCGCAACGTGTTCCTGGGCACGACGTCCGGCCGCTACCAGGACATCGTCGACACCGACACGTCGATCTCGACGGTGAAGCTCGAGCATCAGTTCAGCGACGCGCTGAAGCTCACGAACACCGCCCGCTACCTCGTCAACAACCGCTTCTCCCAGCCGACCCCGCCCCGGACGCTCGGCAATTCGGCGAACGTCGCGCTCACGGCCGCGAACGCCTTCAACTACCCGGTGAGCCAGATGACCATCGGCCGGGAGCATTGGAACCTGATCACGGACGATCGCCTGGCCATCAACCAGACGGACATTACGGCCAAGTTCGACACGTTCGGGCTGCAGCACAGCTTCGTGGCGGGACTCGAATTGTCGCGGCAGTTCCGCGAGCAGCGCGGACGAACCTACATCTCCTACCCGTCGGCCGCGGCGACCAACATCGTCGGCGTGCCGGTCGACCGGACCTTCGTGGCGAACCCGAACACGACGCCGCTCGGCAACATCGTGTCCTTCGGCGGCGTCAACAACACAGAGATCACGACGGTCGCGCCCTATTTCTCGGACCAGGTCAAGCTGAACGAGTATTTCGAGCTCCTGGGCGCCTTCCGATACGATTACTTCGACGCCCATTACCAGGACCCGACCAACGCGACGGCCGGCAACCGGGACCTAAAGGCCGGCAACAACCTGATCAGCTACCGGGTCGGCGGCGTGTTCCACCCGACGCAGGCCTCGAGCCTGTACGTCGCCTACGGCACGTCGAACAATCCGTCGGCCGAGTTCGGCACGCTCTCGAACGGCTCCGTCTCCCTCCTGCCGGAGACGAACACCAACCTCGAAATCGGCGGCAAGGTCGACGTGCTGGACGGCAAGCTGTCGCTGAGCGCGGCCTATTTCCACACGGACAAGGAGAACACCCGCATCACCTCAGACACGGCAATCGCCGGCGCCCTGCCGATCATCCTGGCCGGACGGCAGCGCGTGCAGGGTGCCGATCTCGGCGTGTCCGGGAAGGTGACCGATCAATGGTCGGTGTTCGTCAATTACACGTTGCAGGATTCCGAGATCCTGAGCGTCGGCAACTTCGCCACGGCCGCCGACAAGTTCTCCGTCGGCAAGCGCCTGCCGAACACCCAGCTCCACAACGTGAACTTCTGGCCACCCTACGATCTGACTCCGAAATTCACGGTTGGCGGCGGCATCACCTACGTGTCGCTGGATTACGCCAACAACACGAACCTGCTCTACGTGCCGTCCTACGTGAAGCTCGACCTGTTCGCCTCCTACAAGTTCACGGACACGACGACGCTGCAGCTCAACATCTACAACCTGACCGACGAGTTCTATTATGCGCAGTACTACGCCGGACACGCGGTCCCGGCCTCGGGACGATGGGCGCAGTTGACCCTGCGCACCCGGTTCTGACAGGAAGGCGCGGAGGCATTCGCGCATGATGGTCCACGTGCCGGGCGTGCTCACGCCCGAAGAGGTCGGCCGCTGCCGGAAGGCCTTCGAGACGGACGGGTGGGTCGACGGCCGCGTGACCGCCGGCCACCAGGCCGCCAAGGCGAAGCGCAACCTCCAGCTGCCGGAAGACGCGCCGGTCGCGCGCGAGCTCAGCCAGCTCGTCGAGGCGGCTCTCGGCCGCAGCCAGCTCTTCTTCACGGCCGTGCTGCCGCTGCATTTCTCGCAGTTCCTCTTCAACCGCTACGAGGAGACGATGAACTTCGCGGCCCATGTCGACAACGCCGTGCGGACGCAGCCCGGGACGGGCCGGCGCATCCGGACGGACGTGTCGGCCACGCTCTTCATCGCGGACCCGGCCGATTACGAAGGCGGCGAGCTGGTCGTGGAGGACGTGTACGGGTCCCACGAGGTGAAGCTCCCGGCCGGGGACCTGATCGTCTACCCGTCCACCAGCGTGCATCACGTGACGCCGGTGACGGGCGGCGCCCGCTCCGTCTGCGTGTTCTGGACGCAGAGCATGATCCGGGACGTGACCCAACGCAGCCTGCTCTTCGACCTCGACATGTCGATCCAGCAGCTCGGCGCCAGCCATCCGGACCATCCCTCGCTCGTGATGTTCACCGCCTGCTACCACAACCTCCTGCGGCAATGGACGGAGACCTGAGAGAGCAGGGATCCGGGTTCCTGTGCCTCGTCTGCCCGTTCACACGCGGAGGCTCCGGCAGCCCTCATGTATTTCCCTGTTTCGAGTTATTCTAAGTCCACGCTATACGCT
>CALMTJ010000089.1:0-312 GCA_937872715.1 uncultured Methylobacteriaceae bacterium | reverse complement strand
ACCTTGGCGACTGGCGAAGCGTTTGCAGATGCGCGATCGGTTGCTTGATCGGACGGGGGCGATGAGGCAAGGCTGTCGGATCGAGGCTCGCCTGCCGGGCAGCCGCGCCGGACGGTCCGCGGCGGATCGGGATGACGAGATGCCCCAAGAGATCACACGCGCCCCGGCCCGGCGCGCGACGCCGCGCATACTCGTGGCGGCCCTGCTGTCCGCCGGCGCGGGCTCCGTCCTGAGCGGGCCGGCCGGCGCGCCGGTGGCGCCGGCGGCCCCGGGGTCGGGCCCGCCGCCCGCGGCCGCCGGCCCGGCCCGGAC
>CALMTJ010000088.1 GCA_937872715.1 uncultured Methylobacteriaceae bacterium | reverse complement strand
GTTCGGCTAGGACCAGCCGCCCGAGCCGTCGGACTCCGAGCTGCCCTACGACCTCACCTTAGCCGACCGGGGCGACGGCGACGTGGAGGGCCGGCTCCTGGACGCTTCCAACCTCTACCGGCTGCGGCAGGATGCCCCGCCGGACGGCGACACCCTCGTCCAGCGGGCGGATGCCGATTTCGCGCCCCTCATCGACGCGCTCTGGGGCGCCGGCTATTACGACGCGGTCGTCACCGTGGAGATCGCCGGCACGACCCGGCGGATCGGCGCGGGCGAGTCCGGCGCCGCCGCTCGTGCGGCGGAAGGCTTTCGCGATCGCGGGCGGGTGCCGGTGAAGGTGGTGGCGGAAACGGGGCCGCTCTTCCGCCTTCGCGACTTGTCGATCGTCGACCCGGGCACAGGCCGGCCCCGCGCGCCGGACGACCCGCCGCTCCGCGTGCTGAAGCTCGCGCCGGGGGATCCGGCCGTCGCGTCCGACGTGCGGGCCGGCCCCGCCCGGCTCGTCGATTACTACCGCCACCGCTCCTACCCGCTGGCGAAATCGCCCCCGCCGGCCCCGGTCGTGGACCATGCGGCGGAATCGATGGACGTCGCCTTCCCGGTCGATCCAGGCCCGCAGGCCGGCCTCGGCGCCTACACGCTGCGCGGCCCGGAGGGCTTCGACCCCGACATCGTCCGCTCCTTCATCTACCTGGAACAGGGGGAGCCCTATTCGCCGGAGCGGCTGGAGCGGGCCCGCAAGGCGATCGCGTCCATCCCGGCGGTCGGCTCCGTCCGCATCCGGGAGGGCGAGGCGCTGGACGAGAACGGCAACCTGCCGCTCGCGATCGCCGTCGCCGACCGGCGGGTGAACGCGGCCGGGTTCACGGCCGGCTATTCCACGGTCGACGGGCCGAACGGCCGCGTCTTCTACGAGAACCGCAACCTGTTCGGCGGGGCCGAGCGCCTGCGGCTCCAGGGCGACGCGTTCCTGGCGCCCCGCAACAACGGCACGCGCTTGAAGAGCATCGGCGATTTCCGCTTCTCCGACATCGGCGCGCGCGCCACGGTGAGCTTCCTCAAGCCCGCGCTCGACGGCAGCCGGTTCGATGGCCTGTTCGACGGCCTCGTCGAGCGCAACCGCACGGGCGGCGGCCGCTTCGCCGGCTATACCGACCGGCTCGGCGGCTTCACGACGGGCCTGCGCTACCGCTTCAGCGAGACGTTCTCCGTCGGAGCGGGGATCAAGTTCGAGCGCGGCCGCACGAGCGACGTGATCTCGAACGTGGACTACACCCTGGTCGGCGTGCCGGTGACCCTGCAATACGATTCGACCGACCGGCCGCTCGACCCGACGACCGGCATCCGGGTCACCGGCACGCTGACGCCGTATCCGACCGCGTTCGGCTCCTCCGTCGGGCTGACGCGCGGGAACGTCGCGGCCTCCACCTATTACGCGCTGGACGAGGATGCCCGGATCGTGCTGGCCGGCCGCGTCGGGATCGGCGGCTTCCTGGACGACCCGCGGCGGCTCGAGCTGATCCCGTCCAACTACCGCTTCTACGCGGGCGGCGCCGGGTCCATCCGGGGCTACCGCTACCAGAGCGTCAGCCCGCTCATCGCGGAGGGCTATACGGTCGGCGGCCGCTCCCTGTTCGACGGCTCCGTCGAGGCCCGGGTCAAGGTCACGGAGACGATCGGCATCGTGCCGTTCTTCGACGCCGGCGGCGCCTACGCGTCCCAGTTCCCGCGCTTCTTCGGCGACACCCGCATGTCGGGCGGCATCGGCCTCACCTACGCGACCGCCATCGGGCCGATCCGGCTCGACCTCGCGGCCCCCATCAATCCCCGCCGCGGCGACAAGCCTCTCGTCCTCTACGTGTCCATCGGGCAGTCTTTCTGATGGCTTGGAGACCGACCCGGACAACGCGCCTTCCTTCTCCCCTTGCGGGAGAAGGTGTCGGCGCGAAGCGACGACGGATGAGGGGGCAGTCGGGCTCGTGCCCCTCATCCGTCACGGCTTCGCCGTGCCACCTTCTCCCGCGAGGGGAGAAGGGGCGCGCGTTCGGCCGCGTCCTGTCCCTCCTTCTCC
>CALMTJ010000087.1 GCA_937872715.1 uncultured Methylobacteriaceae bacterium | reverse complement strand
CCCCCGATGGGCGGAATAGAGCGCCACGAGTTCGGGGTCGCATTCGACGTCCCGGTAAGCGGCCCACAGGTCGACCAGCTTCGGCAGGCCGTCGGCCAGCCGGTCCTTGTCGGCCTGCGCAAGGCCCACACGGGTCGCGACCCGGGACGGCGCGCCGTCCCGGACGGCTTTCAGCTCGGCTTCGGCGCCCGCCAGGACCTCGCGGAGGCAGGGCAGCTGCGCCGCGGGCGCCCCCGTGCAGGTCCCGGGAGCCGCAGGGGCGGGAGACGCCGCCGCGATCCCGGCCGCGAGCGCGATTCCGGCGACCGCCGGGCCGGGACGCATCTCAGGCCGCCCGGCGCCGGGCGGCCAGGAACTCGCCCATCCGGGCGAGAGCGGCCGCGATGTTGGATTCAGAATTGGCGTAGCTGACCCGGATGTAGCCTTCGCCGTGGAGGCCGAAATCGGGACCGGCGACCGTCGCGACCCCCGCGCCCTCCAGCAGGGCGGCCGCGAGGGCCTTCGCGCCCCAGCCTGTGCCGGACACGTTCGGAAAGGCGTAGAAGGCGCCCTTCGGCACGGCGCAGGAGACGCCCGGGAGCCCGTTGAGTCCGTCCACGATCAGCCTGCGGCGACGGTCGAAGGCCTCCACCATGGCGGCGACGTCGTCCTGCGGCCCGGTGAGCGCCGCCACGCCCGCCCATTGCGTCGCGGCGTTGACGCAGGAGAACGAGTTCACGGCGAGCTTCCGGGCCATGTCGTAGAGGCGGCCTGGCCAGACGGACCAGCCGAGCCGCCACCCGGTCATCGCGTAGCTCTTCGAGCCGCCGTCCAGGAAGATCAGGCGGTCGCGGATTTCGGGATAGCCGAGGAGCGAGGTATGCGCCTCGCAATCATAGGTCATGGAGGCGTAGATCTCGTCCGACAGGACCGCGACGTCGGGATGGGCCGCGAGGCCGGCCACCAGCCGGTCGATCTCCCGTTTCGGGGTGACCCCGCCGGTGGGGTTCGCGGGCGAGTTGACGATCAGGAGGCGGGTCCGGGGCGTGAGGAGCGCCAGCGTCTCGTCGGCCGAGAAGGCGAAGCCGTTCTCCTCCCGGATCGGCACCGGGACCGGGGTCGCGCCCGTGTACTCGATCATGGAGCGGTAGATCGGGAAGCCCGGGTCCGGGTAGAGGATCTCGGCGCCGGGCTCGCCGAACATCAGGATGGCGGCGAACATCGTCACCTTGCCGCCCGGCACCACCATCACGGCCTCGGGCGAGACCTCCGCGCCGAAGCGGCGCCGGATGTCGGCCGCGACTGCCTCCCGGAGCGGTAGGATGCCGGTCGCCGGCGTATAGCCGTGATGGCCGTCGCGCAGAGCCCGGATCGCGGCCTCCACGATATGGGGCGGCGTCGGGAAATCCGGCTGGCCGATGCCGAGATTGATGATATCGCGCCCGGCCGCCGCGAGCGCGGTGGCGCGCGCCAGCACCGCGAAGGCGTTCTCCTCGCCGATGCGGTCGAAATTGCCGACGGTGTGCAGCACCCGCATCCTCCCCAGGCTCAGGTGC
>CALMTJ010000086.1:468-11630 GCA_937872715.1 uncultured Methylobacteriaceae bacterium | reverse complement strand
CGTCCCCCGGGACAAGCCCGGGGGCCGACCCTCCCCCTCCAGGGGAGGGTAGCCCAGCCTTCCGCCCGGCTTTATGCCGCGAGCTGGCGCAGGACGTAAGGCAGGATCCCGCCGTTCCGGAAATATTCGAGCTCGTCCAGGGTATCGATGCGGCAGACGAGCGGCACGTTCTTCACCGTTCCGTCAGGGGCGGTCACGACCAGCGTCATCTTCTTGCGCGGCGTGAGCCCCTCGGCGATGCCCTCCAGCGTCACCGTCTCGTCGCCCTTGATGCCGAGCGAGGCCCAGCCGTCCTCGCCCTGGAAGACGAGCGGCATGACGCCCATGCCGACGAGGTTCGAGCGGTGGATGCGCTCGAAGCTCTCCGCCACCACGGCCCGCACGCCCAGCAGGTTCGTGCCCTTGGCGGCCCAGTCCCGCGAGGAGCCGGTGCCGTATTCCTTGCCGGCCAGCACCACGAGCGGCACGCCCTCCTGCCGGTAGCGCATGGCGGCGTCGTAGATCGCCATCTGCTCGCCGCCGGGCTGGTGGATGGTGAGCCCGCCCTCGATCACGTTGCCGGAGGCGTCCGTCACCATCTGGTTCTTGATGCGGATGTTGGCGAAGGTGCCCCGCATCATGACTTCGTGGTTGCCGCGCCGCGTGCCGTACTGGTTGAAATCCTGCACGCGCACCTGATGCGACTGGAGGTACTTGCCGGCCGGCGAGGAGGCCCGGATGTTGCCGGCCGGCGAGATGTGGTCGGTCGTGATCGAATCGCCGAGCAGCGCCAGGATGCGGGCGTCTCGAACGTCCGTGAGCGGCTTCGGCTCCTTGCCCATCCCCTCGAAATAGGGCGGGTTCTGGATATAGGTCGAACCGATATCCCACTCGTAGGTGAGCCCGGTCGAGACCGGCACGCCCTTCCAATGCGTGTCGCCCGCGAAGACGTCCGCATAGCGCGAGCCGAACAGCTCGGACGTGACCGTCCGGTCGATGAAGGCCTGGATCTCGGCCGAAGAGGGCCAGATGTCCTTCAGGTAAACGGGCCCGTCCGTGCCTTCGCCGAGCGGCTCCGTCGCGAGATCCACCGAGAGCGAGCCGGCGAGCGCGTAGGCGACGACGAGGGGCGGGGAGGCGAGATAATTCGCCCGCACGTCCGGGTTCACGCGGCCCTCGAAGTTGCGGTTGCCGGAGATCACGGCGCCGGCCACGAGATCGTTGTCGTTGATGGCCTTGGAGGTCGCCTCCGGCAGCGGGCCGGAATTGCCGATGCAGGTGGTGCAGCCGAAACCCACGATGTTGAAGCCGAGCTTGTCCAGGCAATCCTGCAATCCGGCCTTGGCGAAATATTCCTCCACCACCTGCGATCCGGGGGCGAGCGACGTCTTCACCCAGGGCTTGGAGCGCAGGCCCTTAGCGACGGCGTTTCGGGCGAGGAGGCCCGCGCCGATCATCACGGACGGGTTCGAGGTGTTGGTGCAGGAGGTGATGGCCGCGATCACGACGTCGCCGTGGCCGAGGTCGTAATTCGCGTTCTCGACCTTGAAGCGCTTCCCGAGCTCGCCCGCCTTCCGGAACTCGCCTTCCATCGCTTTCGCGAAGGACGCCTTGATGCCGTCGAGCTCGACGCGGTCCTGCGGCCGCTTCGGGCCAGCCATGGACGGGACGACGCTGTCGAGTTCGAGCTCGAGCGTGTCGGTGAAGACCGGGTCGGGCGTGGTCTCGTCGCGCCACATGCCCTGGGCCTTGGCGTAGGCCTCGACGAGCGCGACCCGCTCCGGCGTGCGGCTCGTCGTCGTCAGGAAGGCGATCGTCTTCTCGTCGATGGGGAAGAAGCCGCAGGTCGCGCCGTATTCGGGCGCCATGTTTCCGATCGTGGCCCGGTCCGCGACCGACATGTCGGCGAGGCCCGTGCCGTAGAACTCGACGAACTTGCCGACGACGCCCTTCCGGCGGAGCATCTGCGTCACGGTCAGGACGAGGTCGGTCGCGGTGACGCCCTCGCGCAGCTTGCCGGTGAGCTTGAAGCCGATCACCTCCGGGATCAGCATGGAGACGGGCTGGCCCAGCATCGCGGCCTCGGCCTCGATCCCGCCGACGCCCCAGCCCAGCACGGCGAGGCCGTTGACCATGGTGGTGTGGGAATCGGTGCCGACCAGCGTGTCCGGATAGGCCAGGGTGGAGCCGTCCGCCTCGGAGGTCTTCGTCCAAACCGTCTGCGACAGGAATTCGAGGTTCACCTGGTGGCAGATGCCGGTGCCGGGCGGCACGACGGAGAAGTTCTGGAAGCCGACCTGGCCCCATTTCAGGAACTTGTAACGTTCGATATTGCGCTCGTATTCCAGTTCGACGTTCCGGGAGAACGCCTTTGCCGTGCCGAACTCGTCCACGATCACCGAATGGTCGATCACGAGGTCGACCGGGATCAGAGGGTTGATCTTGCGGGGATCGCCGCCGAGGACCTTCATCGCGTCCCGCATGGCCGCAAGGTCGACGACCGCCGGCACTCCGGTGAAGTCCTGCATCAGCACGCGGGCCGGCCGGTAGGCGATCTCGACCTCGTCCTTGCCGCGGTTGGCGAGCCAGCCCTTGATCGCCTCGATGTCGGGCTTCTTGACCGTGCGGCCGTCCTCGAACCGGAGGAGGTTCTCCAGAAGGACCTTCATGGAGAAAGGCAGGCGCGACACGCCTTCGAGCCCGGCCGCCTCCGCCTTCGGGATGGAGTAGTAGGTGTAGGTCTTGGCTCCGACTTCGAGGGTCGAATGCGACTGGAAGCTGTCGATCAGCACGGACATGGGGGCACCTCATGAACGAACACGCGCAAGAGCTGCGCAGGCTGGTGTTCGGCCGGTTGCGCGACGATCGCGCGCGCCGCTCGGGGGTGCCCGAACCGAGAAAGCGCGCGTGACGGATTGGACGCCATGGCGCGCGGCGCAGCCACATTCTTCATACGGCATCTCGCGGCGGCGCGCCAGAGTTTCGGAGCTGTTCTAAAGCGAAGAAGCGTGCGCGACCGCACGGCAACCATCACCGAGTGGCATGGTTGACTATTCCTTACCCTACGGATCGACTTCCATGTTCATGCGCATTGACAAGTTGCAGGCCGCCCTGCCGGAGCCCAAGGCCCCGAACCCGAACGAGGCGGCGGCCCTCCAGGAGCTTCTCGGCGGCAAGTACGGCGAGATGTCCACGCTCGGGAACTACATGTTCCAGAGCTTCAACTTCCGCAACAAGACGAAGCTCCGGCCCTTCTACTCTCTCGTCTCGGCGATCTTCATGGAGGAGCTGGGACATGTCGAGCTCGTCTCGAACGGCGTCTCCATGCTGAACAACGGGCCCGGCGACGATACGGAGGAGGTCGACGTGTCGGGCGCGCCCTTCTCCAAGATGAAGGACATCCGCCTCGCGGGCGGCTTCCTGGCCCATGGCGGCGGCGCGATGCCGATCAACTCGAACGCGATGTCCTGGAACGCGGACATGGTGACGACGACGGGCAACCTGATCATCGACCTCCTGCACAATTTCCACCTCGAATGCGGCGCCCGTATCCACAAGCTGCGCGTCTACGAGACCCTGAAGGACCCGACCGGCCGCGAGGTCTGCGGCTACCTCCTGGTCCGCGGCTCCGTCCACGCCCATGCCTACGCGCTCGCACTGAAGAAGATCACCGGCGTCGCGATCGAACAGATGCTGCCGACGCCGAATATCGAGCTCGGCAACATTCCCGAATGCCAGAAATACCTGGACGAGGGCAGCCATCGGCGTCTCTACCGGTTCAATTCGCCGGATTATGCCGAGGCGGCGGGCGTCTGGTCCAACGACGAGGTCGCGCTGCCGGGCGATCCGCCCGGGAACCTCGAAGTGGTGGAAGGCCCGCCGGAGGGCGGCAAGATGGCCGAACTCCTCGGGAATTACGGTGCCTTCGCGCCGGATTACGCGCCCGAGGAGATGTTCGAGGTGGCCAAGAAGCTCTACAAGAAGAGCCGCTGACGACCTCCGCAGAAGGGTTCCGGCTCTGGTTGACAGTTGTCAACCAGAGCTTACCCTCGCGCCGTGATCGACATCGTGAAATCGGCGTCCCGCCGCGCGGGCGGGATTCCTGCCCTCGCGGAGCTGCTCGGGGTCTCCCGCCAAGCGCTCTATCAATGGCGTCGCGTCCCGGCCGACAAGGTGCAGGCTCTCGTGCGCGCGACCGGCCTGTCTCCGCAGGCTCTTCGGCCCGACCTCCACGGCGGCGGTGACTCGACCGGAACCGGCACGCGCTACGAAGACGACGTACCGGCCTGGGCCATCGAGCAGGCCGGGCATCTGCGCCACGGGCGGTTCGATCGCCTCGACGTCGCGAACCTCTGCGAGGAGATCGATGACTTGGCGAGCCGGCACAAGGACGAGATCGAGAGCAGGCTGACGATCCTGCTGGTTCATCTTCTGAAGCTGAGCGTCCAGCCTGAGAAGCGCGCGCCGTCGTGGGACGCCACCATCCTGGAGCAACGCGCCCGCATCGCCCGCCGCCTTGCCCGGGCTCCCAGCCTGCGTGGCTACCCGGCGCAGGTGCTGGTGGAGGAGTACGACATCGCCAGGAGGAAAGCCGCTCTCGAGACGGGGCTGCCACTCGGCCTTTTCCCGGTCGCCTGCCCGTTCGCGATCGACGATGTGCTCGATCTCGACTTCGTCCCCGGGCCGAGCCGAAACCCCGCTTGACCGGGTCAGAGCCGCCAATCCACCACGCCGGCCGCCCTGGTCTCCAGCCATGCATTCGCCCGGCTGAAGGGCCGCGAGCCCGGGAAGTCGCGGGCTCGGTTGAGAGGAGACGGGTGTCCGCTCTCGATGACGAGATGCTTGTTCCGGTCGATCAGTCCGGCCCGGGACCGGGCGTTGGCTCCCCAAAGCAGGAAGGCGACCGCCGGTCTCCGAGCGGACACGGCCGCGACAACCTCGTCGGCGAGCCGCGCCCAACCGAGCTTCAGGTGCACGCCGGAAACCCCTTCCGTCGTCGTCAGCGCGGCGTTCAGGAGGAGCATCCCGGCCTGCGCCCAGGCCGTGAGATCGCCTCGGCGGGGAGGAGGAATGCCGAGATCGGCCGAAAGCTCGGCGAAGATCGCCTTCAGCGACGGCGGAAGGCTCCGGTCGCCGACATAGGAGAAGGCGAGGCCGTTCGCGTCGCCCCGTCGTGGGTAGGGGTCCTGGCCGAGGATCACGACCTTGACGCTGTCCAGGGGCGTCAGCCGGAGCGCCCGGAAGATCGCGCCGGGTCGGGGCGCCAGCCGCTCGCCGGCCGCGATCCGGGCATCGAGCGCTGCCGCGACGGCATCCGCGCCGCCATCCACGAAGAAGGGGAGGCGGCGCCAGCCTTCGGTCGCCGGATCGGCCCGGAACGCCGCGAGCTCCGCCCCGACGGGTGCCGTCACTCCGCACCCGTCGCGCGACGTCTCACCGGATCGTGATCCGACCTTCGACCCTGGTCGTGACCGTGCCGAGGCGCCCGACATAGGCCATCACCTCGTTCGCCACGAGCTTGCCGTCCGTCGCCCCGACCAGCACCTGCCCGTCCGCCAGCCCGCCGTAACCGTCGCCGCCGGCCAGCATGAAGTTGTTCGAACCGACCCGGTAGGTCCTAGCCATGTCGAGCGGCACGCCGTCATGGGTGACGTCGGAGACGCGTCCGCCGGCTGGCGCCGCCCTGTCGATGGCGAAGTGGAGGCCCGAGACCTGCGGGAAGCGGCCGGATGGGCTACCAATCTGCGCCGCGCCGTTCTCCAGGAGCCGCTTCACCTGCGCGCCCGTGATTTCGACCAGCACGGTCGTGTTGCCGAAGGGCAGCTCGGACAGGACGTCGCGGCGCGTCAGGGTGGTGCCGGCCGGGTAGCGCTTGTTGGCCCGGATGCCGCCGCCATTGGTGATCGCGATGTCCGCGCCCGTCGAGGCTCGCATGGCATCCGCCACGAGGTTGCCGATCGCGGCCTCCTCCGCCCGCACCGTGACCGTCCGGCTGTCGAGCGGAACGCTCGTCACGGCGAGGGGCACGTCGAGCTCCTTCGCCAGCTCCCGCTCCAGCCGGGTGACGATCGCCTGCACGTCCGGATCGGGTTCGACGGCCGCCGAATCGTGGATGCGGAAGGAGGGCGACCAGGTCATCGTCCGGCCCGCGCCCTCGCCCGCGAACTTCACGGCGAAATCGATCGCGGTGACGAAGTTGCCCTCCTCGGAGCTCTCCACCATCACGGTCTTGCCGTCATAGGCGAGCGCGAGGTCGTGGTCGTGGCCGGAGAGCAGCACCTCCACGATGTGCGAGCCCATGATCTCCGTGTCCGTCGGCCTGTCCGTATGGGCCACGGCCACCACCAAGTCGGCTCCGGCCTTGCGCAAGGAGGCGGTCTCGCGGCGAAGCACCTCCACCTCGGGCAGGAATCTCAGGTCGCCCGATTGCGATTTCGCCGGCGTGTCGGCGAGCGCCAGCCCGACGATCCCGACCGTGACGGGACCGAGCTTGTGCAGGCTCGTGTCCCTCATGCCGGGGATCGGCGCCCCGTCCGCCCCCCGCATGTTGGCGGCGTAGAAGGGAAACCGCGCCTCTCCCATGCGCTTCAGGTACGTCGTGAGGCCAAAATCGAACTCGTGGTTCCCGGGCACGAAGACGTCCGGGCCGATCGCGTTGAGGAGCTCGACGATATGGGCTCCTTGGTCGAAACCGGACATCAGCGAGGGCGAGAAGCAATCGCCCGCGTGGCAGAAGAGGAGCGGCACGCCCCGCGCCCGCTCGGCCTTCACGATCGCGCCGAGCCGGGCGAAGCCGCCCCGCCCGTCACGCTCGCCCATTCGGTAGATGTCGTTGACGAGGAGAAGCGTGAAATCCGGCCGCGCCACCGCCGCCTCGGCGTCGCCCGCCATCGTGACGGTCGCGCCCGCGAGGCCGACGGCCAGCATCGCCTGGCGACGTGAGGGTGATGGGGGCGGCATGGCGTTCATGTCTGCGGTTGCCCGAAGGTGGCCTGGACGCGAGTGTTGCATGCGGGCGGGAAGACACGCCATATCAAACCTCCTGGAAGCGGTGGTCGGTCATGGCCGGGCTTGGCCCGGCCATCCACGAAGGAAGCTGCCGCGAGCGAGCCGGTCGACGTCACGGCTTCGGACGGACGTGGGTGGCCGGGCCGAGCCCGGCCAGGACGCATCGGTCGTCACCGGGTTCTGCTAGGGGCTTTCAGGCACGCACGGTCCTCCCCATGAACGCCCGCATCGATCCGAACACGCTCGCGCCGACCCGGCGGCCGACCGCGCACCCGCCGGTCCGATCCGGCCGGATCGGGGTGCTCCTCATGAATCTCGGCACGCCGGAGGCCACGACCTACTGGCCGATGCGCCGGTACCTGAAGGAGTTCCTGTCCGACCGGCGCGTGATCGAGACGTCGCGCCTCCTCTGGTGGCCGCTCCTGAACGGCATCATCCTGACCACCCGGCCGGGCCGGAAGGGGCGGGATTACGATACCATCTGGAACAAGGAGCTCGACGAAGGTCCGCTGAAGACGATCACGCGGTCCCAGGCCGAGCAGCTCTCGGGCCTCATGGCCGACGACCGGATCGTGGTGGATTGGGCCATGCGCTACGGCCAGCCCCGCACGGCCGAGCGGATCCGGGCGCTCCTCGACGCAGGCTGCGACCGCATCCTCCTCGTGCCGCTCTATCCGCAATATTGCGCCGCGACCTCCGCCACGGCCTGCGACCAGGCGTTCCGGGCGCTGATGGACATGCGCTGGCAGCCGGCCGTCCGGGTCGCGCCGCCCTACGGGGACGACCCCGTCTATATCGAGGCGCTCGCCGCCTCCATGCGGGCGGAGCTCGCGAAGCTTGTCTTCGAGCCGGAGGTCATCCTCGTCTCCTTCCACGGCATCCCGAAGGAGTACCTCGAGAAGGGCGACCCGTATTACTGTCAGTGCCACAAGACCTGGCGGCTGCTCCGCGAGGCCTTCGGCTGGCCGGCGGAGCGCTTCCGCCTGACCTTCCAGTCGCGGTTCGGGCCGGCGGAATGGCTCCAGCCCTACACGGACGAGACCGTGAAGGCGCTGGCGGCGGAAGGAACTAAGCGCCTCGCCATCGTGGCGCCGGGCTTCTCCGCCGATTGCCTCGAGACGCTGGAAGAGCTGAACGGCGAGAACCGGCATTATTTCGAGGCGGGCGGAGGCGAGAGCTTCGCCTACCTGCCCTGCCTCAATGCCGGTCCCGACGGGATCCGTGTGATCCGGACGGTGGTGGAGCGGGAGCTCGCGGGGTGGCTCTGAGCGGCGCTCAGCGCCACTCGGTCCAGCTCGCGGGCATCGGCGCGGGAGGGACGGCATCGGCCCGGGAAGGGTGAGCGGGCGAGCGTGGCCGGCCGTTCCGGACGGCGTGGTCGAGCTCGCCCGCGCCCACACCGATATCGTGCAACTGCCGCTCGTCCAGGAGCTGGAGCGCGTGCAGGTCGCGTCGGGCGCGGATTTCCGCCGCGACCGCGGCCACCGCCCGCGCGAGCGCGCCGACGAGGATGTTGCCGGGGGCGGGCCCGCCCGCGCCCCCGGTCAGTGCCTGTGACATCGAAAGCTCCTTCGGCCATCCGATCGCGGCCGTGAGGAGAAGATACGGAACCCAGTTGCATAACGGAAACGACTTTGTTTGATGTTGTCCATCGCAGATCGTTATCGGAAGGCCGCGATGCGCAACCTGGACGTCACGCTCATACGGGCCTTCATCACGGTCGCCGAGACCGGAGGCATGACGAGCGCCCGCAACGTGCTCCACCTGACGCAGGCGGCGATCAGCCAGCAGATCAAGCGGCTGGAAGAGCTGTTCGGCACCGAGCTGTTCACGCGGGAGAAGCGCGGTCTGCATCTGACCGATGCCGGCGAGCGGCTGTTCGGCCATGCCAAGCGCATGCTGACGCTGAACGACGAGATCTGGGCGGAGATGACCGGGAAGGTGTTCTCCGGGCAGGTTCGGCTCGGCGTGCCCTATGACCTCGTCGGCACGTATCTGCCGCCGGTGCTGCGCTCGTTCTCGCGCGCCCACCCGCAGGTCGAGATCACGCTTGTCTGCAGATCCTCGCCGATCCTAAAGGAGGCGCTCGGCGCCGGCGCCGTCGACATCGCGATCGTCGAGGAGGGCGAGTGCGGCCCGGGCTGCGAGCGGCTCGCCACGGACGCGCTCGTCTGGGTCGGCGCGCGGGGCGGGGAGGCGCATCTCAAGCGCCCGCTGCCCGTCGCCTCCAGCGAGACATGCGCCTTCCGACCCGTCACCTTCGAGGCGCTCCGGCAGGCGGGCATCCCGTTCCGGGTGGTGACGGAGGGCGGCGACCTCGATTCGTCGAGCGCCACCGTCCAGACGGACCTCGCCGTCGTGGCCTCCCTCGCCTCCACGGTGCAGGACGGCACGACGCTCCTCGGGGCGGCCTCCGGATTGCCGGCGCTCGGCGATTTCTCCATCAACCTCTACCTCCCGGCCTCTGGCGGGTCCGAACTCGCCCGCATCCTGGCGGACGGGCTCCGGCAGAGTTTCCGGTCGCGCCTGCGCCTCGCGGCCTGATCAGGGTACGAAGACCAGGAACACGAAGGTCGCGAAGATCACGAGGTGGACGAAGCCGAACAGGATGTTCGTGCGGCCGCGCCCGAAGGTGACGACGCTGACGAGCAGCGTCAGGGCGAGAAGCACCAAGTCCTTCGGCGCCAGCCCCAGCACCAGCTCCTTCTCGTAGAGGATCGCCATGATGGCGACGGCCGGGATGGTGAGCCCGATCGTGGCGAGCGAGGAGCCGAGCGCCAGGTTGATGCTCTTCTGGAGCTCGTCGCGCCGCGCCGCCTGCAGGGCCGCGAGGCTCTCGGGCAGCAGGATGAGGAGCGCCACGATCACGCCCGACACGGCGTCCGGCGCGCCGACCCGCGCGGTCCCGGCCTCGACGGTGGCCGCGAAGGTCTTCGACAGGAGGATGACGCCGCCGAGCGACAGGAGCAGCATGGCGATGCTGAGCGTCGGGCCGGCCCCGCCTGAATGAACGGGCGGCGCCTTCTTCTCCCCGCCGCGCGAAGCCGGCTCGCGCGTCACGTAATCGGCGCTGTGCCGGACAGTCTGGATGTAGAGGAAGGCGCCGTACAGGACGGTGGTGACCACGCTGACGAAGACGAGCTGGCTCGTCGCGTAGACGGGACCGGCCTGCGTCAGCGTGTAGTTCGGCAAGGCCAGCGCCAGCGTCGCGAGCGGCGCCAGGACCGCGATGTAGCTGGACGCGCCGCCGACCCGGAAGCCGATCTCGCCGAAGCGGAGCCCGCCGGCCAGGATGCAGAGGCCGACGAGGCCGTTGCAGACGATCATGATCACCGCGAACACCGTGTCGCGGGCGAGCGCCGGGCTCGCCCCGGGCTTCAGCATCAGGGAAGCGATCAGCGCGACCTCGATGACGGTGACCGCCATCGTAAGGATGAGCGTGCCGTAGGGCTCGCCCGTCCGGACGGCGATCTCCTCGGCGTGGTGCACGGCCGCGAAGACGGTGCCGAACAGGATCGGCACGAGCGCCAACGGGATCCAGGCCGAGAGCCCCGGCCCGGCGAGCAGCGTGACTCCGAACAGGGCAAATGCCGCGGCGGGAAAGAGCAGGGAATACGCGGGCGCGTCCCCGGGCTTCGGCATGTTCGATCTTCTCTGGCGTGCCGGGAATGTCTAGGGAGGTGGGTACGGCCCCGCAACAGCGACCGGGCGAGAGGCCCGCAGCGGCCGCCGGAGGCGATGGGGATGCAGGTTTCGCTCGGCTTGAACGTGTTCGTGATCGCGTTCGTGATCCTGGTGATCGTCACCATCGCGGCCGGCGTTCGCACCGTGCCGCAGGGCTACGTCTACACGGTCGAACGCTTCGGCAAGTACGCGCGCTCGCTCGGGGCCGGGCTCGGCCTGATCGTCCCCTATGTCGAGCGCATCGGCCAGAAGGTGAACGTCATGGAGCAGGTGCTCGACGTACCTTCGCAGGAGGCGTTCACCCACGACAATGCCGGGGTGAAGATCGATGCGGCCGCCTTCTTCCAGGTGCTGGACGCGGCCCGCGCCTCCTACGAGGTGACGAACCTGCAGCAGGCGCTGCTCGTCCTGACCATGACCAACATCCGCACCGTGGTCGGCTCCATGGACCTCGACCAGCTCCTGTCGCATCGCGACGAGATCAACGAGCG
>CALMTJ010000086.1:0-458 GCA_937872715.1 uncultured Methylobacteriaceae bacterium | reverse complement strand
CTGCTCCGGGTGATGGATGCCGCCGCCTCGCCCTGGGGCGTCAAGGTCACCCGGATCGAGATCAAGGACATCCTGCCGCCGGCCGATCTCGCGGGCTCCATGGCGCGCCAGATGAAGGCCGAGCGCGAGAAGCGGGCGGCCGTGCTGGAGGCGGAGGGCATGCGGCAGGCCGAGATCCTGCGGGCGGAGGGCGAGAAGCAGGCCCTGATCCTGTCGGCGGAGGGCCGCAAGGAGGCCGCCTTCCGGGACGCCGAGGCGCGCGAGCGCTCGGCCGAGGCCGAAGCCAAGGCGACCGCCATGGTGTCGGAGGCGATCGTGGCCGGCGACCTCGCGGCCGCGAACTTCCTCGTCGCCGAGAAGTACATCGACGCGCTCCGGTCGATCGCGGCCGCTCCCAACCAGAAGGTGGTGATCGTGCCGATCGAAGCCGCCGCGCTCGCCGGAACGCTGGGTGGGAT
>CALMTJ010000085.1:3250-3638 GCA_937872715.1 uncultured Methylobacteriaceae bacterium | reverse complement strand
AGGGTCTGTCGCGTCGCGGATGCGGAAGCGGCGCGGCCCGAGCGAGAGCCGCATGGCGGATGTGACCCCGTCGCGGTAGCCGAGGGTCAGCCGATGCGTCGCGACGACCTCCGGCCTGTCGGCCGCGATCCGGATCAGGTCATCATCGTCGAGCCCGACGAGCGGCGATTTGAGCGCGCAGGCGAGCGCGAGGTCGTTCGCCTGAAGGAGAGCCGCCTGTCCGGCCGCCGCGAGGTCGTTCACCGCGACGTGCTCGCCGACATCCAGCCGGTCGGCGCCCGCGACCGGGATGCCACGTCCCTTCAGCGCCCGGATGACGGCGAAGAAGGCAGGGCCGCGGCTCCGGACCAGGATCAGGATCTCGCCCGGCCGCCAGACGCGCTCGCCT
>CALMTJ010000085.1:0-3240 GCA_937872715.1 uncultured Methylobacteriaceae bacterium | reverse complement strand
CACGCGGGCGGCCGCGACGAGCGCCGGGGCCGGCGCGTCCGGCTGGTCGACGGGCAGGTCCCACGCGTCCGGCTCGCTTCCGCCCGGGCCGCGCATCTCCGTCGGCCATATCTCGACGGAGCCGGGCGCGGACGGGCGGGCGCTCTCGTGTGAGACCGCCGCTCTCTCGGCCGCGAAGGACAGGCCCTTGGCGTTGCCGGGAACCGCGAAGGTCGCGTCCACCGCCTTCAGGACGGTCGAGGCGGACCGGAACGACAGGTCGAGCCGGATGTCGGCGAACGGGAGATTCGCGTCTTCGACGCGACGGAGCCAGTGTCGGCGGCCGTCCTCGAACCAGCGCGGGTCGGCGCCCTGGAAGGAGTAGATGGATTGCTTCGGGTCGCCCACGGCGAACACCGTCCGGGGCGCCGCGACCGGCCGGCCGGATCCTGCCGTGAACTCGGCCGTGAGGCGCTTCAGGATCTCCCATTGCGCGGGGTTCGTGTCCTGCGCCTCGTCGACCAGGACGTGGTCGATGCCTCGGTCGAGCTTGTAGAGGACCCAGGCGGCCGCATCCTCCCGGTCGAGGAGGGCCAGCGTCCTGCGGATGAGGTCGGCGAAATCGAGCGCGCCGAGCCGCGCCTTCTCCCGCTCGGCCTCCTGCCGGACGGCGCCGGCCAACCGGTACAGCGCCTCCGTCCGGTCGGCGATCACCGCGGCCCTGAGGACGTCGTCCAGGCCCCGGAGGCGCTCCTGCTCGGCGGACAGTGCCTCGCAGATCGCGGGATCCACGCCCTTGGTGGCCACCCGGCTCCGCGGCTCGCCCTTCTCGGTGAAGAAGACCGACCGGTAGGCGGCGAGCCTCGCCTGGAGGCTTCCGGCGAGGCAGCTCTCCAGCGCGGCGGCCGCGACGAGGTCGCTCGGCTTGCCGGTCCGGCGGAGCGCGGCGATGATGCCCGGCAGGGCGGACGGCGGGATGCCGTCCTCCAGCATGGCGCGGGCGAGGGTGTCCGGGCCCGCATCGTCCGGTAGTCCGAATGCCGTCCTGAGCCCCGCGACCGCGACGTCGATCCCGTCCGGGTCCGCCGGCACGCGCTCGTCCAGGACGGCCGCGTCGATCATCTCGATCAGGCGGCTGTCCGCGGCCGCCGACGACAGCGTGCCGAGGGCCGCCGCCAGGCCTGCGGCGCGGGGCCCCTCCCCGGCCGCCTCCGTCAGGATGCGGGCGCGCGCCGCGACGAGGATGTCCGCCGATTGCGCCTCGTCGAGGACGGTGAAGCGGGCCGGGACGTTCGCCTCGAACGGGACGAGGTGGAGCACGCGCTCGCAGAAGGCGTGGATGGTCTCGATCTTGAGTCCGCCCGGCGTCTCGACCGCCCGGGCGAAGAGCCGGCGCGCCCCGGCGAGGCGCTTGCGTCCGGGCCGCTCGCCGGTCAGCACCTCCAGCCTGATCGCGAGGCCCTCCGCGTCCAGCGTGACCCACCGGCCGAGCTCGCTCGCGACCCGGATGGTCATCTCGGCCGCCGCCGCCTTGGTGAAGGTCAGGCACAGGATGCGGGAGGGAGGGCAGCCGGCCAGCATCAGCCGGATCACCCGGTCGATGAGGACCTTGGTCTTGCCGGCGCCCGCATTGGCGGAGACCCAGGCGGACGCGACCGGATCGGCCGCACGGCGCTGGCGGCCGATCGTGTCGGCCGGGACGACGATGTCGCTCATCCGGCCGTCTCCTCCTCGTCTTCGCCGGCGAGCGACCATTCCTTCACGCGCGACAGGTGGTCGTAGGGCGAGAAGCGCCGGGCATATTGGGGATAGGGCCGCGAGCGGTAGCCTGCCCCCTCGACCGCGTAGCGGCGGACCAGGCTCTCCAGCCCGCCGATATGCTCCTCCACGATCGCGCCGAGGCTGCGGGCATCCCCTCTCGGGGGCAGAACGGGGACGGGTTCGAGCGGCACTCGGCCGCCGATCTTCACGTAATCGAGTCGCGGCACGGCGCGGCGGGCGGCGTCCGGGACCTCGGCGAAGCCGCCGCGCATCAGGATCGCGGCCTCGAGCGTGAGCTGGGGCGAGAAGCCGACCGCCATCTCCCTGTTGGTCGGGACGCGGCCCGTCTTGAAATCGACGATGGCGGCGCTCCCGTCCGGGCCGATCTCGATCCGGTCGGCCCGGCAGGTCAGACGGAACGCGTCGCCGTCCCGGAGCGCGATGTCGATCGCGCCCGAGCGCTCGGCCAGGAGAGCGGCGATGCCGCCCCGCCGCTCCCGCTCCCATTCCCCGAACGCGGGGACGAGGCGGCGGAAGGCCGGCCACCAGAGGGCATGCAGCTCAGGATAGGCGTCCGCGATCTCGGCCAGCGCCCCGGCCCCGAGACGGAGGAGGACGTTTTCCGCATCGTCCGGCAGCCCGGCCGGATGGGCGCTGGCGAAATCCGCCAGCACGCGGTGCAGGAGCGTTCCCCGCTCGGCCACGCCGGGCGGCAGGGCGGGCGGATCGAGCGGTTCGAGGCGGAGCACGTGCCGGGCGAAGATGCCGTAGGGGTCCCGCACCAGCGTCTCGATCTCGGTGACGCTCAGCCTGCGGGGGAAGCGCTCCGGGCCAGGCCGCGGCTCCGGACGGGGCACCGGCGGGACCGTCGCAGAGGCATCGACCGCCTCAGCGAGGTGGAGGTAGCGGGCGCCCCTCGTGGCCGCGTCGCGCCAAGTCCCCTCCCCGACGAAGGCCCGCATCCGTTCGAGGAAGCGCGACGGCACCGTCGGCTTGCCGCCCCGCTTGCGGGCGCGCGTGACGATCGCGTCCGGAATGCAGACGGCCTGGACGAAATCGTGCGCCGTCTGGCCGATGCGGCGCTCGGGCGGCGTCAGGCCGAGCCCGGTCCGCATCGGCCGGTTCAGGAAGGCGTCCGTCCGGGAGGCGGGCGGCCAGACCGTCTCGTCCAGGCCGCCCAGCACGACACGGTCCGCCCCGAGGAGCCGCGCCTCGAGCAGGCCGAGGATCTGGATGCCGGGATGGGCCGTCCAGGCATCCGGCGGAAGCGTCCGGTCGCGGGCGAGCGCCGCGAAGAAGGCCGGGTAATCCGCGAAGCGCCCGGTGACGGACGCCGAACCCGGCCGGATGTCGACGGAGAGCGAGAGGTCGTCGAACAGGTCCGAAAGGGCGGCCGTATCGCGCCCGTCCTCCTCGCGGCTTTGGCCCGGCGCCGGTTCGGTGAGGGACGCGACGCATTCGGCGTGACGGGCGGAGAGGGCGACGAGATCGGTCCTGCCC
>CALMTJ010000084.1 GCA_937872715.1 uncultured Methylobacteriaceae bacterium | reverse complement strand
AAGGCCCTCACGCCCTCCCCCGCCATGCGGGCCGCGTTCGCCTCCGTGGCGTTCGGGGCGCCGGCCGTGCCGGTCGTGTCCAACGTCGAAGCCGGGCCGGTCTCCGCCGCGGATGCGCTCCGGGACGGGCTCGTGCGGCAGGTGACCGCCACCGTCCGCTGGCGCGAGAGCGTGGCCCGCATGGCGGGGGAGGGCGTGAGGGCCTTCGTCGAGGTCGGGACCGGGCGCGTCCTGACCGGCCTCGTGAAGCGCATCGCGGACGGCGCCGCGGCCGCCCCGTTCGGGCAGCCGGCCGACCTCGATCCCGTGCGGTCCCTCCTCGCGTCGTGAGCCGTCCCATGTTCGACCTCGCCGGCCGGAAGGCCCTCGTCACCGGCGCCACGGGCGGGCTCGGGGAGGCCGTCGCCCGCGCTCTCCATCGCCAGGGGGCGACGGTTGTCCTGTCCGGCACCCGGGCGGAGAAGCTGGCGGAACTCGCCGCCGGGCTGGGGGAACGGACGCATGCCGTGCCGGCCGACCTGTCGGACGCGGCTTCCGTCGAGGCGCTGGTGCCGGCCGCGGAGGCGGCCGCCGGCGGGCTCGACATCCTGGTCAACAACGCGGGCATCACCCGCGACGGCCTCCTCATGCGGATGAAGGACGAGGATTGGGAGGCCGTGCTCGCCGTGAACCTGACGGCGGCGTTCCGGCTGTCGCGGGCCGCCGTGAAGGGGATGATGCGCCGGCGCAGCGGCCGCATCGTCAATATCGGGTCGGTGGTCGGCTCCATCGGCAATCCGGGCCAGGTGAACTACTCGGCGTCGAAAGCCGGGCTCGTCGGGATGACGAAGGCGCTCGCCGCCGAGGTCGCGACCCGGAACATCACGGTGAACTGCGTCGCCCCGGGCTTCATCACCTCGCCCATGACGGCGGTGCTGACGGACGCGCAGCGGGAAGGGCTGCTCGGCACGGTGCCGATGGGCCGGCTGGGCGAGGGTTCGGACGTCGCGGCCGCCGTGGTCTATCTCGCGTCGGAGGAGGCCGGCTACGTGACGGGCCATACGCTGCACGTGAACGGCGGCATGGCGCGGCTCTGAGCGCTCCCGCGGGACGCGGCTCGCCAGGTCCGGCCCCGGCATGCTATCCCGTGGCCGAGAGGGAGCCGGGGCTTGACCCGGGCGGAAAAGTGCGGCTTTCCACGACACCATCTCCGACGGGGTCCGGCAGCGCGCCGGCCATTCGGACGGGTGTCACGCCGCGGCCGAACGGACGCGATCCGGCGAAACAGACGGGGACAGTTGATGAGCGACATTACCGAGCGGGTTAAGAAGATCGTCGTCGAACATCTTGGCGTCGAGGCCGACAAGGTCACGGAAGGCGCCAATTTCATCGACGATCTCGGTGCCGACAGCCTCGACACGGTCGAACTCGTGATGGCGTTCGAGGAAGAGTTCAACGTCGAGATCCCGGACGACGCGGCGGAGACCATCGTGACGGTCGGCGACGTGATCAAGTTCCTGGAGAAGAACGCGGGCTGACGCGTTCTCCGACCGCGGGGCGAGCGGAACGGGCGTAATCGGACATGCGGCGCGTCGTCGTCACCGGCCTCGGGATGGTCACCCCGCTCGGATGCGGGGTGGAGGCCACGTGGAAGAGGTTGATCGGGGGCGAGAGCGGGGCGGTGAAGGTCGAGACCTTCGACGTCTCGGACCTCGCCTGCCGTATCGCCTGCTCCATCCCGCGCGGGCCGTTCACGGACGGGTTGTTCGATCCCGACGAGTGGATGGACGCCAAGGACCAGCGCAAGGTCGACCCCTTCATCGTCTACGCGATGGCGGCCGCGAGGCAGGCGCTGGACGATGCCGGCTGGCACCCGGCCACGCACGAGGACCAGATCGCCACGGGCGTGATGATCGGCTCGGGCATCGGCGGCATCGGCGGCATCTACGAGGCGTCCGTCACCCTGCTGGAGCGGGGGCCGCGGCGCATCTCGCCCTTCTTTATCCCGGGCCGCATCATCAACCTCGCCTCCGGTCAGGTGTCCATCGCGCACGGCCTCAAGGGCCCGAACCACGCGGTGGTGACGGCCTGCTCGACCGGCGCCCACGCCATCGGGGACGCGGCACGCCTCATCGCGCTCGGCGATGCGGACGTGATGGTGGCGGGCGGCACCGAATCGCCGGTGAACCGGCTCTCGCTCGCGGGCTTCGCCGCCTGCCGGGCGCTCTCGACCTCCTTCAACGACGAGCCGACGCGCGCGTCGCGCCCCTATGACCGCGACCGCGACGGGTTCGTGATGGGCGAGGGCGCCGGGATCGTGGTCCTCGAGGATCACGAACACGCCACCGCGCGCGGCGCGCCCGTCTATGCCGAGGTGGTCGGCTACGGCATGTCGGGGGATGCCTACCACATCACCTCGCCGGCCGAGGACGGGGACGGCGCCTACCGGTGCATGCGGTCGGCGCTGAAGCGGGCCGGGCTCGAGCCGTCCGACATCGACTACATCAACGCGCACGGCACCTCGACGCCGCTCGGGGACGAGATCGAGCTGAAGGCCGTGGAGCGCCTCGTCGGGAACGGCGCCTCCAAGCTCGCCATGTCGTCCACTAAATCGGCCATCGGGCACCTGCTCGGGGCCGCGGGTTCGGTGGAGGCGATCTTCTCCATCCTGGCCATCCGGGACGGCGTCGTGCCGCCGACGATCAACCTCGACAACCCGTCGGTCGAGACCAAGATCGACCTCGTGCCGCACGTGGCCAAGCCCAAGAGGATCGACACCGTGCTGTCGAACTCCTTCGGGTTCGGCGGCACCAATGCCTCCCTCGTGTTCAGGCGCGCGGCCTGACATGGGTCGCGTCCCCGGGTCACGCCATTTCGCCATATTGTTGCGTGAATCGGGACGCCCCGACTCCTCGCGACGGCCGAAGTAGATTCCATGTTCGGCAGACCAACGACGAC
>CALMTJ010000083.1:3907-9605 GCA_937872715.1 uncultured Methylobacteriaceae bacterium | reverse complement strand
GCACGTGCCTCACCATCACCACGGGCGAGGACAGGCCGATGAGACGGGCCGCCTGGACGTAATCCTTGCCCTTCTCGACCAGCACCGATCCCCGGACGGTGCGGGCATATTGCACCCAGAAGGAGAGCCCGATCGAGAAGACGAGCACGGTCAGGACGATCCCGGTGGAGAGCTGCCCGCCCAGCAGCGCCTTGACTACCCCGTCGACGACCAGCGCGATCAGGATGGCCGGGAAGGTGAGCTGCACGTCCGCCACCCGCATGATGAACGCGTCCACCGACCCGCCGACATAGCCGGCGAGGAGGCCGAGCGTGATCCCGAGGAGCGCGGAGAAGAGGGTGCCGAGCACCCCCACCCAGAGCGAGATCCTGAGCCCGTAGAGCACGGCCGACAGGATGTCGCGGCCCTGCTCGTCCGTCCCCAGCGTGAAGGGTGCCTGGCCGTCGGACGACCAGATGGGGGGAACGTGGCTGTTCAGGAGATCGAGCTGGCGGGGATCGAAGGGGTCCTGCGGCGACAGGAGCGGCGCCAGCAGCGCCGCCACCACGATCCCGAGCGCGACGGCCGCGGACGCCATCACGATCCTCGACCGCCGGAAGCTCGCCAGGACGTCCGAATCGAGCGCGCGCGCCCAGATGGATCCTGCCTTGTCCGGCGCGCTCACGCGGCCCTGCCGAGGGAGGAGCCGAGCCGCGGATCGACCACCGTGTAGAGGATGTCCACGGCGAGATTGATGACGACGAAGATGAGGGCCACGAGCAGCAGGTAGGCGGCCATGATCGGGATGTCGACGTTCTGCACGGACTGGACGAAGAGGAGGCCCATCCCCGGCCATTGAAACACCGTTTCCGTGATGATGGAGAAGGCGATCACCGAGCCGAGCTGCAGCCCCGCGACCGTGATGACCGGGACCAGCGTGTTCTTCAGCGCATGGCCGAAATGGACGGCGCTCGTCCGGATTCCGCGCGCCCGGGCGAAGCGGATGTAATCCGTCCGGAGCACCTCCAGCATCTCCGCCCGGACGAGCCGCATGATCAGCGTCATCTGGAACAGGCCGAGCGTGATCGCGGGCAGGACAAGCGCGCGCAGCCCGGAGGATGTCAGCAGCCCCGTGCTCCACCAGCCGAGCCGGACGGTGTCGCCGCGCCCGTAGGAAGGCAGCCAGCCGAGCGTGACTGAGAACAGGTAGATGAGGAGGATGCCTATCAGGAAGGTCGGCAGCGACACCCCGACCAGCGACACGGTCTGTAACAGGGCGGCCAGCGCCGAATCCCGCTTCAGGGCCGAGAACACGCCCATGAGGATGCCGAAGGAGAGCGCGAAGAGCGTCGCCGCGAGGGCGAGTTCGAGGGTCGCCGGCATGCGCTCCTTCAGGAGATCGGATACGGGCTGGCGGAACTGGTAGGAGATGCCGTAATCGCCCCGAACGGCCCGCGCCACGTAGCGGCCGAACTGGACGGGGAACGGATCGTCGAGGCCGAGGTCGCGGCGGATCTGCATCCGCTGCTCGTAGGGCGTGTCCTGGGAGACGATCTGGTTCACGGGGTCGCCCGCGAACCGGAACATCGCGAAGGCGATCAGGCCGACCGTCAGGAGCACGGCGATCGATTGCGCGAGGCGGCGGAGGATGAAGGCGATCACCGCCTCACCTCGAAGCGGACGGGCGACGGACGCCGCTCGGCTTCCCGTCGCTCACGCGAGGATGGCTTTCTCCCGCGAGGGGAGAAGGCCACGCCGCCTCCTGTTCGCGACGCGGGTCGCGTCCCCGGTCACGGCTCCTTCGACACCCATTTCAGCAGGAGCTGGTTGTCCGGCCGCTGCGTCAGCTTCACCTTCTTCGAGACGCCCCAGGCCAGCGCCTGCTGATGGAGCGGGATGTAGCCGACATCCTCCACGCCAATCTGGAAGGCCTGCTTGATCAGCCCGTTGCGCTTCGTCGTGTCGCTCTCGACCAGCACCTGGTCGGCCAGCTCGTCCAGCTTCGGATTGCAATAGCCGCCGAGATTCATGCCGCCGCGGCTCGTCTTCGGGTCCGTCCGGCAGCCCATGATCTCGAACAGCACGTTGTGCGAATCGTTGGTCGCCGGCGTCCAACCGAGCAGGAAGAGCGAGGTTGAGTAGCCGTTGGCGCGGAGCACCTTCGCGAAATACTTCGCCTTCGGCTGGGCGTTGAGGTTCACCTTGACGCCGATCCGTGACAGCATGGACACCACGGCCTGGCAGATCGCCTCGTCGTTGACGTAGCGGTCGTTCGGGCAATCCATGCCGACCTCGAAACCGTTCGGGTATCCGGCATCGGCCAGCAGCTTCTTCGCCCTTTCCGGGTCCGCGGGCGGCCGGGTGAAGTCCCCCGCGAGCTGGAACACCTGCGGCGCGATCATTAGCGCGGACGGCGTCGCCTGGTTGCGCATCACCCGGGCCTTGATGACGTTCTCGTCGATGCCGAGCATCAGGGCCTGACGGACGCGCTGGTCCTTGAAGGGGTTCTTGCCCTTGACGTTCGACTCGAGCAGCTCGTCGCGCGTCTGGTCCATCCCGAGGAAGATCGTGCGGAGCTCGGGTCCCGTCATCATCACGGCATTGGAGGACGAGGCGATCCTCTGCTGGTCCTGGAGCGGGACCGGATCCATCCAGTCGACCTCTCCGGAGAGGAGGGCCGCCACCCGCGTCGCGTCGTTGTTGATGGTGGTGAAGATCGCCTCGTCGAGGTTAGATTCGACCTTGCCCCAGTAGTTCGGGTTCCGCTTGAAGACGGTCTTCACGCCGGGCTGGTGGCTCTCGATGATGAACGGACCGGTTCCGTTCTCGTGCAGGGCCGCGTAGCTCGGCGTCGTGGCCGAGGCGGGGGTCGGGTTGGCGCTGCCGTTCGCCTCCGACCATTTCTTGGACATGATGTACCAGTTGTCGAACTGGTAATGCAGGATCGGGTTCGGGCTCGTGAGTTTGAAGTCGACCGTATGGTCGTCGACCTTCACCACCTCGGCGTCCTTCGGCAGGTTGGACGCGAAATCGGAGCCGGTCGCCCGCACGCGGTTGGCGGAGAACACGACGTCGTCGGCCGTGAAGTCCGACCCGTCGTGGAACTTGACGCCCTTGCGCAGGTAGAAGCGCCAGCGGGTCGGCTCCGCGATCTCCCAACGCTCGGCGAGCGACGGCACGATGTTGAGGTCCTTGTCGCGCGTCGTGAGGCCCTCGTAGGCGTTACCCTGGGCGGCGATCGCGAACGTCTCCTTGAGCGTGTAGGGGTCGAGCGACTTCACGTCGCCCACGAAGGCGTAGCGGAACGTCACCGCGGCGGCGGGCGCCGCACTCCCGATGGCGGCGGCGACCGCAAGGGCCAGGGTACCGAAGCCAAATCTCATCGCCATCGTGACCTCGTCCGACCTGCCGGCCGGCTTCGGCTCGGCTTGGCCCCAATCTGGCGGAACTCTAAACGGTCTCGGCGAGCGGGGTCCAGCCCCGCGTGGCGGGCGACTCGTCGCCCTTGACGCCCGAGGGCCGCTCCCCGGTGTCTCGACAGCCTAGGCGCCCCGCGCTATAGGGCCGGCAACTCACAACAGGATGCTGAAATCCTGCGGGCTCCGCCAGGGGCCGGCCAGCGAAGGTCTTGCCATGAACATCATCGAGGAGCTCGAGCGCGAGCAGATCGCCGCATCGGGCAAGCAGATTCCGGATTTCCAGCCGGGCGATACCGTGATCGTCAACGTCAAGGTGGTCGAGGGCGACCGCTCTCGCATCCAGGCCTACGAGGGCGTGTGCATCGCCTGCTCGGGCGGCGGGCTGAACGAGTCTTTCACCGTCCGCAAGATCTCCTACGGCGAGGGCGTGGAGAGGGTAATACCGAGCTACTCGCCGCTGATCGACTCCATCAAGGTCGTCCGCCGCGGCAAGGTCCGGCGCGCCAAGCTCTATTATCTCCGCGACCGCCGCGGGAAGTCGGCCCGCATCGCCGAGCGCACGGACCGCAAGACCGGCGGCAAGGGCAAGCTCCCGGCCGCGGCCGAGTAGGCGGCCGCGTATCGCCTGCTCGACGGTCTGCTTGCAGGTGCAGCGCCGGCGTATCTGGGGTGACGGGTGGGCGAGGTCTGGCTCGCTGACGGCCCCAACATCTGCACTTTCGGAGCCGCCGCTTTGGCCTGCGGGTCACTCGTGCTAATCGGCAGTGCTGCGACCGGCAGGTAGAACTTGTCCGCTCACCCCGGCGGAAGCCGGGATCTAGGCTGACCGTCGACATGCCGGCCTCCGCCGGCATGAGCGGAAGTCGGGGTTGTCGGACGACACGTCGTCCAGGCTCTTCCAAATCGTCAGGAGGGCGATGCGCGCGATGACCGGACCCCGCACCCTGTACGACAAGATCTGGGACGATCACGTCATCGACCGGCAGCCGGACGGGACCTGCCTCCTCTATATCGACCGCCACCTCGTCCACGAGGTCACGAGCCCGCAGGCGTTCGAGGGCCTGCGCGTCGCGGGCCGCAAGGTGCATGCGCCGGCCAAGACCCTGGCGGTGGTCGATCACAACGTCACCACCGGCGACCGGGCCACCTCCCTCGACGAGGATCCCGAATCCCTCCAGCAGATCGAGGCTCTGGCGGAGAACACGCGCGAGTTCGGCATCGAGTATTACGATGCCTTCGACGCCCGGCAGGGCATCGTCCACGTGATCGGCCCGGAGCAGGGCTTCACCCTGCCGGGCCAGACCATCGTGTGCGGCGACAGCCACACCTCGACGCACGGGGCCTTCGGAGCGCTCGCGCACGGCATCGGCACGTCCGAGGTGGAGCACGTGCTGGCCACGCAGACGCTGATCCAGAAGAAGATGAAGAACATGCGGGTGACCGTCGACGGCCGCCCGCCTGCCGGCGTCACCGCGAAGGACATCACGCTCGCCATCATCGGCGCGATCGGCACCGCGGGAGGCACCGGCCACGTCATCGAATATGCCGGCGAGGCGATCCGAGGCCTCTCCGTCGAAGGCCGGATGACGCTCTGCAACATGTCAATCGAGGGCGGCGCCCGGGCCGGCATGGTGGCGCCGGACGAGACCACCTTCGCTTACCTCGCCGGCAAGCCGAAGGCGCCGAGCGGCGCCGCCTGGGACGAGGCCATCCGCTTCTGGCGCACGCTGCCGTCGGACGAGGGTGCCCATTTCGACCGCGAGGTGCGGCTCGACGCGGCGAACCTGCCGCCGCTCGTGACCTGGGGAACGAGCCCGGAGGACGTCGTCTCCGTCGAGGGGTTCGTGCCCGATCCGGAGGCGATCGCGGACGAGAACACCCGCCGGTCGAAGTTGCGGGCTCTCGACTACATGGGCCTGAAGCCCGGAACCCGGATCACGGACATCCCGCTCGATCGCGTGTTCATCGGCTCCTGCACCAACAGCCGCATCGAGGATCTGCGCGAGGCGGCCAGGATCGTCGGCGACCGCAAGGTCCATCCGGCCGTGCAGGCCTGGGTGGTGCCGGGCTCCGGCATCGTGAAGCTGCAGGCCGAGGCCGAGGGGCTGGACCGGGTGTTCCTCCGGGCGGGCTTCCTGTGGCGGGAGCCCGGCTGCTCCATGTGCCTCGCCATGAATGCCGACCGGCTCAGCCCGGAGGAGCGCTGCGCCTCGACCTCCAACCGCAATTTCGAGGGACGGCAGGGCCACAAGGGCCGCACGCATCTCGTCTCCCCGGCGATGGCGGCCGCCGCCGCCATC
>CALMTJ010000083.1:0-3897 GCA_937872715.1 uncultured Methylobacteriaceae bacterium | reverse complement strand
GGTCGGCCCCCCCCCCCACGCGCCCCCCCCCCCCGCCCCCCCCGGCGGGCGGCCCCGCCCCCCCCCCCCCCCCCGGCCGCTGCGTGGACGTCCGCAGCTTCGGGTGATGCCGACGATCGTGCGCGAGGGACCTTATCGCGTGTTCTTCTATAGCGCCGATTGCGCCGAGCCGGCGCACGTTCATGTCCAGCGTGGGACGTTGGTCGCCAAGGTTTGGCTGCACGATCTCGGTATTGCCAGAACCGGACGGTTCCCTGCAGGCGAACTCGGAGCGGTGCTGACGCTGGTCCGGCGGCGGGCGGCCGAATTGGCGGATGGCTGGAATGAGCATTGCGGTCGCTGACGCGGAGGTCTTGATCCGCGAGGTCCGCTTCGAGGCGGATCGCCTCGTCGTGGAGCTCTCCGACGGAAGAATCCTGGGTACTCCGGTCCGATGGTACCCGCGACTCGAGCGAGCGACGGAAGCCGAACGGGAGCACTGGGAATTATTGGGCGAGGGCGAAGGCATTCACTGGCCCGCGATCGACGAGGACCTGAGCCTGGACGGGATGTTGGCCGGCCGGTCGGCAGCCGGCGGTGACCGTTAGCGTGCCGCGGTCAGAAGACCGGGCGCGGGCCGATGCCCGCGAGGCGCTGGATCGCGTCGGCCGGGACAGCGAACGGCTCGGCTCATCCTCGCTCGCCCGTGCGGCAAGGCGCGCCTCCGACCATTTCTCGGGTCAGGACGCCCGAGGGCAGGGCGATGGCGGCGAAACCGATCCGATCGAGGTCTGGGGCCGCCGCATCGGGCGGGCCATCTCGGCCCTGCTGGCGCTCGGGCTCGTCTGGTGGCTCGGGCTGCAGCTCGGCTGGTGGTGAGGGCCGTGGAACCCGGCTGGTCCCACCGCCACGCGCCGTCGCTCGCCGACATCGAGGCCATGGCCGAGGAGGCGTTCGGCCGCCTTCCCGAGACGTTTCGCCGGCTCTGCGTCGGCGTGGTCGTCCGGGTGGAGGACTTTCCCGATGCCGAGACGGTGCGGGAGATGGACCTCGAGAGCGAATTCGACATCCTGGGCCTGTTCCGCGGGACCGGCCTGGCGCAGGGCGGCGGGGCGGAGGCGCTGGGGACCGGGCAACTCCCCAACATGGTCTGGCTCTACCGCCGGCCGCTCCTCGATTGTTGGGCGGAGCACGAGGAGACGCTGGGCCACCTCGTCACCCATGTCCTGGTGCACGAGATCGGCCATCATGTCGGCCTCTCCGACGAGGACATGGAGGCGATCGAGGCCGCGGCCGGGTAGAGGCGCATTCGTGGACCGGAACATCGAACCCGGCCGGGGGTTGGTTGGCTACATCAGATCGGAGCTACGGACATGGACAAGGATCGCGTCGAGGGCGTCGTCGAGAAGGCCAAGGGCACCGTGAAGGAAGTGGCCGGCAAGGTCATGGGCGACGCGAAGCTGGAAGCCGAAGGCAAGGCGCAGAAGGTCGGCGGGACCGTGCAGAACACGGTCGGCGGCGCGAAGGATGCGATCCGCGGCAACCCGTAAGCTGGTCAGTACCGCGACAGTCGCGAAGCCCGGCGTGAGCCGGGCTTTTTTTATGCCAGGACTTTCGTGCGCAGGAGCGGATTGTCCTCGTCCGGACCGTCGTTCAGGTGACAGGCGGCGGATTGGTCGGGCTGCACGGCCCGCAATTCCGGCTCCTCCGTCCGGCAGCGCTCGAACGCGAAGGGGCACCGCGTGTGGAAGCGGCACCCGCTCGG
Source organism: uncultured Methylobacteriaceae bacterium (assembly GCA_937872715.1). Lineage (GTDB taxonomy): Bacteria > Pseudomonadota > Alphaproteobacteria > Rhizobiales > Beijerinckiaceae > Enterovirga. Next base: position 2,153 of record CALMTJ010000083.1, on the reverse strand, counting down.
AGGGTTGATGGGGCTCGGCACGTCGCCCGTGAGCACCACCCGCGTCCGCGCATGCCCGGGCTCGGGAACCGGCACCGCCGAGAGCAGAGCATAGGTGTAGGGGTGACGCGGCGTCGCGAAGATGCGCCGGCTGGTCGCCATCTCGACGATCCTGCCGAGATACATGACCGCGACCCGGTGGGTCATGTGCTCCACGATGGCGAGGTCGTGGCTGATGAAGAGGAGCGCCAGGCCGAGCTCCGCCTGGAGGTCCTGCAGCAGATTGACGATCTGCGCCTTCACCGAGACGTCGAGCGCGGAGACGGCCTCGTCGCAGATGATCAGGTCGGGCTCCGCCGCGAGCGCCCGGGCGATGCCGATGCGCTGCCTCTGCCCGCCCGAGAACTCGTGCGGGAAGCGGCCTGCGGCATCGGCCAGCAGCCGCACCGTGTCGAGGAGCCTCGTCACGCGCGCCGTGAGGTCCGCCCGCGAGGATGCGAGCCCGAAATTGCGGATCGGCTCGGCCAGGATGTCCCGCACCCTCATGCGGGGGTTGAGGCTGGAGAAGGGGTCCTGGAACACCACCTGCATGCGCCGGCGCATCGGCCGAAGCTTGGCGGCGGCGAGCTGGTCGATCCGCTGGCCGTCCAGCACGACCTGCCCCGCGCTCGGCTCGAGGAGGCGGAGCACGGCGCGTCCGACCGTGGACTTGCCGCAGCCCGACTCGCCCACGATGGAGAGCGTCTCGCCGCGCCGGACCTCGAAGGAGATCCCGTCCACCGCCTTCACGGCGCCCCCGCGTAGCGGGAAGTGCTTCTTGAGGTCGTTGACCTGGAGAAGGGGGATCACGCCGCCACCGCCTCGTGCCGGGCATAATGGCAGGCCGCGAGATGGGCGGGCGCCTTGGTTTCGAGCGCCGGTGCCACCTTGCGGCAGAGCTCGGTGACGTAGAGGCATCGGCCCGCGAAGACGCAGCCCTCGATCTTCGTCTTCAGGTTCGGGACCAGGCCCGGGATCTCGGCCAGGCGTCCCTGCCCCCCGTTCAGCGACGAGCCGAGCTTCGGCACGGCCCCGATCAGGCCCTGCGTGTAGGGGTGCTTCGGCGCCCGGAAGAGCTCGACGACCGGCGCCTCCTCGACCTTGCGGCCGGCATACATGACGATCACCCGGCTCGCGACCTCGGCCACGACCCCGAGATCGTGGGTGATGAGCACGATGGCGGCGCCGACCCGGGTCTTGAGGTCGCGCATCAGGTCCAGGATCTGCGCCTGGATGGTGACGTCGAGCGCGGTGGTAGGCTCGTCCGCGATGAGGAGCTTCGGCGAGCAGGCGAGCGCCATCGCGATCATCACCCGCTGGCGCATGCCGCCCGAGAGCTGGTGGGGATAGTTGCGGATGCGCCGCGCCGGTTCCGGGATGCCGACGAGACGCAGCATCTCGATGCCGCGCTCCTCGGCGGCTTTGCGGTCGAGCCGCTGATGCAGCCTCAACGTCTCGCCGAGCTGGCGTCCGACCGTCAGCACCGGGTTCAGGCTGGTCATCGGCTCCTGGAAGATCATGGAGATGTCGTTGCCCCGGATGGCCCGCATCTCCCGGTCCGAGAGCTTGAGGAGGTCGCGTCCGGCGAACCGGATCGCGCCAGAGATCCTGCCCGGCGGCTCGGGGATCAGCCGCAGGATCGAGTTCGCGGTCACGGACTTGCCGCAGCCGGATTCGCCCACGATGGCGACCGTCTCCCCGGCCTCGACGGAGAAGGAGAGCCCGTCCACCGAACGGTTGATGCCGTCCGGCGTGCGGAAATGGGTCTGGAGGTTCTCGACTTCGAGGAGGGGCATCTCACACCCTCCCCTGGAGGGGGAGGGTCGACGGCGAAGCCCGCGGAGGGGCGCGAGCGCACCGCCGGGAGCGCCGATCTCTTGAGTCTGCGCGGCGACCCGCTACGACACGCCCCGACAGACAGGAGGCGCCCGTGGCGTTCAAGCTTCAGACGGTCATCTGCTCCACGCGGCCCGGCCGGGTCGGCGACAAGGTCGCGGCATGGTTTCACGGCATCGCCTCGACGCACCAGGGCTTCGAGGCGTCGCTCGTCGACATCGGCAGCTTCGGGCTGCCGGTCTACGACGAGCCCAAGCACCCGCGCCTCCAGCAATACGAGCACGAGCACACCAAGCGCT
>CALMTJ010000082.1 GCA_937872715.1 uncultured Methylobacteriaceae bacterium | reverse complement strand
CGCCCGCCCGGCCGCCCGGCCGCGCCTCCGTGCCGCCGTCAGGGCGTCGCGACGTGCCAGACGTTGTTGAAGCCGTCGCCCGTCACGTCGCCGGCCTTGGCGTCCTTGGACCAGGTGTAGAGCGGCTTGCCCTTGTAGGCCCATTGCTTGGCGCCGTCCTCCCGGGAGAGGATCGTCCAGTCGCCGGTGGCCGATGCGTTCGCGGCGGCCACCATCGGCGGCCAGTTCGTCGCGCAGGGCCCGTTGCAGTTCGACTTGCCGGCGGCGTCCCGGTCGAACACGTAGAGCGTCATGCCCTTCGGGTCGACCAACGTCTTTCCCTTCGACGTGTCGGCCGTCATGGCGGGCATCCCCTGCGCGGAGGCGGCCCCGATCGAGGCGAGAAGAAAGGTGGTGGCGAGGATCTGTCTCATGCTGGGTCTCCCTTTACGATCCAAAAACAATATGCCTAATTGCGCCATTTTACGACAGGTGACTTCCTTCCGCAAATCCCGAGGGCATGGCGCCGCAGCAAGACACCAGATATTCCCGAGTGTCCGATCTTGAGCATTACTGTCTCGATCTCTCGATCATTTCAGCCCTCACGGAACTTGATGAGAACCAATGCGTCTTGGCCGGGCTTGGCCCGGCCATGACGGACCGCCCCATACTCCAGGAGGCTTCGTGAGAAGCTCTCAGTGACATACACCCGCTGCCATCTAGCCCTATCCGAAGGACCTCCCCGAAGCCCGGGCGGGTTGTTCGGGCCGGCCGCCGCGGGTACATCCCGCCCGAGCGGAAACATCTCAGCACTCCATGCGCGCCATCGTCCGGGTCATTCTCCTCGCGATCGAGCTCTACGGCTACATCCTGATCGCGTCGGCGATCATGAGCTGGCTGATCGCGTTCGGCGTGGTGAACATGCGCAACGACGCCGTACGGGCGATCTGGAACTTCCTCTACCAGATCACGGAGCCGGCGCTCCGGCCCATCCGGCGGATCATGCCGAATCTCGGCGGCATCGACATCTCGCCGATCATCCTCCTGCTCCTCCTCTACCTGATCCAGATGTGGATCGTGGATTACATCCTCCCCTACGCGCCGTGACGGGCGTGTCCGCCTGCCGCGGGACGGCCCAGCGACGACGGTGACGGCGTGAGCGCGACGATCATCGACGGCGCCGCCGAGAGCGCCCGGCTTCGGGCGCGTGTCGCGGCCGCGACGGCCGACCTCGCCCGGTCCGGCGTGACGCCGGGCCTCGCGGTGGTCCTCGTCGGGGACGATCCCGCGAGCCGCGTCTACGTCCGCAACAAGGCGTCCCGCACGGGCGAGGCCGGCATGCGGTCCTTCCAGCACCGCCTTCCGGCGGAGGTCGAGGAGAGGGAGCTCCTCGCCGTCATCGAGCGGCTGAACGCCGACCCGGCCGTGGACGGAATCCTGGTCCAGCTGCCGCTGCCGCCGCAGATCGATGCCGGCCGGGTTCTGCTCGCGGTCGATCCAGACAAGGACGTCGACGGCTTCCACCCGGTCAATGTCGGCCGGCTCGCGATCGGGCAGCCGGGGCTCGTCCCCTGCACGCCGCTCGGCTTCATCGCCTTGGCGAAGACCGCCTTGCCCGACC
>CALMTJ010000081.1:6343-7591 GCA_937872715.1 uncultured Methylobacteriaceae bacterium | reverse complement strand
GTCGGGCATGATGCGGGCTCGCGCATCCTGCGCGGCGAGATCGTCCGCGGCGAGGGTCATCAGGTCTCGTCCGCCATCATGTTCGCCGATCTGTCGGGCTTCACGGCGGCGGCCGATGCGAGCGGGCTCGGTCTCGTCGGACGCCTCAGCCAGCACCTGCATGCGGCCGCGGCGGCGATCGAGGAGGCCGGAGGCGAGGTGCTCAAGTTCATGGGCGACGGCGTGCTCGCCGGGTACCCGGTCGCGGGGTCCGACCGGGCGGCCGATGCCTGCACGGCGCTCCTCGCGGCGGCCCGGGACGCCGTCCGCCGGAACGCGGCGGTCAATGCCCGTCATCCCGGCGAACCGTCACTCGGGCTCGACGTGGCATTGCACTTGGGCGAGGTGTTCTACGGCAATGTCGGGGGCGGCAGCCGGCTCGACTTCACGGTGATCGGTCCCGCCGTGAACGAGGCGAGCCGCATCGAGCGGCTCTGCGGGGAGGTCGGCGAGCCGATCCTGATGTCGGCGGATTTCGCCGCCTGCTGCGGCGCTCCGACCCGCAGCCTCGGCCTCCACCGGCTGCGCGGCCTCGGCGAGCCTCGCGAGATCTTCGCGCCGGCCTGAGCTCGCGTCAGTCGAGGCCGACGAAGCCGCTCCCGGAGAATTCGAAGACCTTCTCGCCGTGCTGGTTCCAGCCGGTATTATGGTTGGACACGAGCCCCCAGCCGGGACGGGACGCGGAGAGGCGCTTGCCCGTCGCCGTCGTGGCGTAGCGGATCGTGTCGCCGGGCCGCACCGGCTTCAGCCAGCGCATGTCCGTGAAGCCGGGCGACGGGCCGAAGCGCGGGGGCGTCCTGCCCTCGCGACGGGCGGCCTCGACGGCCGCGTCCCGCGCCCGCACGAGATGCCGCATCCAGGTGCCGGCCGTGTGCCATCCCGACGCGATCAGGCCTCCGAAGGGGCTCTCCTTGGCCGCCCTCTCGTCGACATGGAACGGCTGGGGATCGAAGGCCGTCGCGAAGCGGACGATCTCGTCCGCCGTGAAGCGGTGCTCGCCCAGGGTGTCGGTCGCGCCGAGCTCGATCCCGTCGAAGGATCGGCCGACCTGGTTCCCGGCACGGGAAGGTGGGACCAGCGCGTCGAACCCGTCCTGACGGCCGGCGGCGCCCCGCGCCCGGGGCGGAGAGGTCGGCGCGGGCGGAGGCACGGCGGGGGGGAAGAGGGCCGGGGTGGCCGGGGGGAGGGCGGGGGCGCCGCGGGCGGTGG
>CALMTJ010000081.1:0-6333 GCA_937872715.1 uncultured Methylobacteriaceae bacterium | reverse complement strand
CGGCCGCAGGCTCGCGGCGGGCGAAGAGGACCGGGTTCACCTGGCTCATGACGGTCTCGCCGCGGCCGTTCAGGGTGTCGAGCCGGAACCGGACCGCGCCCATCTCAGGCCGGCTCCGGGACGGCTCCGCGCCCAGCACCGTCCTCCGCAGCGTGAGCTCGTCGCCCGGCAGGACCGGACGGAGCCACTTCCCCTCGTCGACGCCGGGGCTGCCCATGCAGGCGGAGCCCAGCAGGAACGAGTCGCACAGCATGCGCATCTCGATCGCGATCGTGTGCCAGCCGGACGCGATCAGCCGCCCGACGAACGTGCCCTCGGCGCTGTCCTCGCCGAGATGGAAGGGCTGCGGATCGTAGTCGCGCGCGAAGGCGACGATCTCCTCCGCCGTGACCGCGCGGGGACCGTGCTCGGCCACGCTGCCCGGCACGAAATCCTCGAAGAAGAGGGTCGCCACCTCCGCCGCTCCGTCAGTTGGCAAAGCGGAAATGGAGGACGTCGCCATCCGCCACGGGATAGTCCTTGCCTTCGAGCCTGAGCTTGCCGGCATCGCGGGCCCCGGCCTCGCCCTTCAGCGACACGTAATCGCCGTAGGCGATGGTCTCCGCCCGGATGAAGCCCTTCTCGAAATCGGTGTGGATCACGCCGGCGGCCTGCGGCGCCCGCATGCCGCGCGTGATCGTCCAGGCCCGCGTCTCCTTCGGGCCGACGGTGAAATAGGTCACGAGGCCGAGGAGCTCGTAGCCGGCCCGGATGACGCGGTTCAGGCCGGGCTCGTCGAGATCCACGGCCTCCAGGAAGTCGCTCTGCTCCTCGGGAGGCAGCACCGCGATCTCGCTCTCGATCTTGGCGGACACGACCACCGCCTTCGCGCCCTCGGCCGCGGCGCGCGCGAAGACTTGGGCCGAGAAGGCGTTCCCGTCTCGGGCAGAGCTCTCCTCGACGTTGCACACGTAGAGGACGGGCTTCGCCGACAGGAGCCCGAGGGAGGCGAAGAGCTTCTCCTCCTCGGCCGCCCGGGCGACGAGGCGGGCGGGCCTGCCCTCGCGCAGCAGCGGCAGCGCGCGGTTGACGAGGTCGAGAACCTCCTTCGATTCCTTGTCGGCGCCCTTCGCCTTCTTCTCCAAGGACAGCACCCGGCGCTCGAGGCTCTCGAGATCGGCCAGCATCAGCTCCGTCTCGATCGTCTCGATATCCGCCACCGGATTAACCTGCCCCTCGACATGGGTGATGTCCGAATCCTCGAAACAGCGGACCACATGGGCGACGGCGTCGCATTCGCGGATGTTCGCCAGGAACTGGTTGCCGAGCCCCTCGCCCTTGGAGGCGCCCCGGACGAGGCCCGCAATGTCCACGAAGGTCAGGCGCGTCGGGATGATCTCCCTCGACCCCGCGATCCCGGCCAGCGCGTCCAGCCTCGGGTCGGGCACGCCGACATCGCCGACATTCGGCTCGATGGTGCAGAGCGGATGGTTCGCCGCCTGCGCGGCCGCCGTCTGCGTCAGCGCGTTGAAGAGGGTCGACTTGCCGACATTCGGCAGGCCGACGATCCCGCATTTAAAACCCATGGTGACGACTCAGCCTGCGGTCGGGGCGTCGCACGGATCGGCGACGACGGACGGGGAGGTGGATCGGCCGGACCCGTTGCGGGACATGAGCGCCGAGTCCCGGGCTGTCAATCGCGGCCGCCGCTCGGACCCTCCCGGCCGTCGCGTTCCGCCATGAGGAGGTGGACCCGGTTCTGGAAGGCCGCGTCGTCTCCCCGCACGAGCAGCGCCGCCTCGGCCGCGCAGGCGCGGCAGAGGTCGTCCACCCACTCCGCCTCCGCCTTCGGAAAGTCATGGAGGACGTAGCCGTGGACGAGGTCCTTGTGGCCGGGATGGCCGATCCCCATCCGGACGCGCCGGTAATCGTTGCCGCAGAGCGCCGTGATCGAGCGCAGCCCATTATGGCCGGCATTGCCGCCGCCCGTCTTCACCCGCAGCCTGCCGGGCGGAAGGTCGAGCTCGTCGTGGAAGACCACGACATCGGCGAGCGTCGCCTTGAAGAAGCGGAGCGCTTCGCCGACCGCGCGACCCGATTCGTTCATGAAGGTCTCGGGCTTGAGAAGGACGGCCTTCTCGCCGTCGATCGTCGCGTCCGCGGCCTGTCCCTGGAACCTGCGGCGGAATGGCGATGCGCCCTGACGGCGCGCGATCGCGTCCACCGCCATGAAGCCGATATTGTGCCGGTTGCCCGCGTAGCGGCTGCCGGGATTGCCGAGGCCGACGAAGAGGCGCACGCCTGCCGTCCCGAGGCGCCCGGAGAGGCCCCGTCCGGGGCCTCGGCCTAGCCGGCGGCGGGAGCGTCGGCGGCGGCCGCGGTATCGTCCGCCTCGTTGAACCCGGCCGGAACCGCGACGGTCGCGACCGTGAAGTCCCGATCGACGACCGGGCGGACGCCCTCCGGCAGCTTCATGGCCGAGATGTGCAGCGAATCGCCGATATCCAGCCCGGAGATGTCCGCCTCGATCGCGTCCGGCATGGCGTCCGTCGGGACCACGAGCTCGATCGAGTGCCGGACGATGTTCAGCGTCCCGCCCCGCTTGAGCCCCGGCGCCTCGTCATGGCCGACGAAATGCACCGGCACTTCGATGTTGAGCGTCTGCCCGGCCGCGACACGGAGGAAGTCGACATGCAGCGGCAGGTCCTTCACGGGGTCGAGCTGATATTCGCGCGGGACGACGCGGGTCTTCGTCCCGTCGACGTCGATCTCGAAGGTGGAGGTCAAGAAGTGGCCCGCGAAGATGAGCTGACGCATCTGGTTCGCGTCGAGCGAGATCGTCGTGTTGCCCGCGCCGGCCCCGTAGATCACGGCCGGGACGCGGCCCTGCCGCCGGACCTCGCGCGCGCCGCCCTTGCCGACCCGCTCGCGCGCCGAAGCCTTGAGGTCCCTCGCCGCCCTCATCACATCTCTCCGAAACGTCGCAAGCCGCCCCGCGAGGCGGCCCGGCACCGGCTCCAGGCGAACGGATACGGAAGCGCGACCGTCCGTCCACCGGGCATGGTAATCTCGGCCTGATAGCGGCTCGCCCCATCCGATGCAATACGAAGCGATTGTTGCGCGCCGGCCTTCCCGATGCTATCTGCACGTCAACAGCTCTGGTTGTGGCGTGAAAGCGCCATTGTCGGGAGCGGGCCCGGAAGGGTCCCGCTCTTTTTTATTGTCCCGACCCTGGCCGAGCCGCGGGTTCGATGATGACGGACGGTTCAGACGCGAGATTCTTCCGGGAGAAGGGCGTGGCCGCGCGGGTCGCGGCCGTCGTCGAGCCCGTGCTGGAGCAGCTCGGCTTGCGGCTCGTCCGGGTGAAGGTCACGGCGCAGAACGGCACCACCGTGCAGATCATGGCCGAGCGGCCGGACGGCACCATGGATGTCGAGGGCTGCGAGGCGGTGAGCCGGGCGCTGTCGCCCGTCCTCGACCTCGACGACCCGGTCGGGCAGGCCTACAACCTCGAGATCTCCTCGCCCGGGATCGACCGCCCGCTCGTCAGGGCGGGGGATTTCGACCGCTGGGCCGGCTACGAGGCGAAGGTCGAGATGGCCGTCCCGCAGGAGGGCCGGAAACGGTTCCGTGGCCTCGTGCGGGGTTCGGAGGGCGGGCATGCGAGGATCGAGCTTCCCGACGTGAAGGAGGGAGTCGAGCCCGTCGTCGTCCTGCCGCTGGCGGATATCGGCGAGGCTCGCCTCGTCCTCACGGACGAGCTGATCCGGGAATCGCTCCGGCGCGGCAAGGCCGCCGAACGGGCGGCGCTCGCCGCCCGCGACAGGGACGAGCCGGACACCGTCGTCGGGGACCGCGAAACGGCCGCCTGAGCGGCGCACATCAACACCTATCGTCAAGGAGAAGAGGCATGGCGGTCAGCGCCAATCGACTGGAACTGCTGCAGATCGCGGACGCGGTCGCGCGGGAGAAGGTAATCGACCGTTCGATCGTGGTCGCCGCCATGGAGGAGGCGATCGCCAAGGCGGCCCGCTCGCGCTACGGCGCCGAGACGGATGTCCACGCCGAGATCCACGCCCGGACGGGCGAGCTGAGGCTGTCCCGCCACCTGCTCGTCGTCGACCAGGTCGAGAACGACGCGATCGAGATCTCCCTCGCGGAGGCCCGCCGCCGCAACCCGGCGGCGCAGGTGGGCGACGCCATCTCCGAGACGCTGCCGCCCTTCGATTTCGGCCGCATCGCCGCCCAGTCCGCTAAGCAGGTCATCGTCCAGAAGGTCCGCGAGGCGGAGCGGGAGCGCCAATACGACGAGTACAAGGACCGCATCGGCGAGATCATCAACGGCCTCGTGAAACGGGTCGAGTACGGCAACGTCATCGTCGACCTGTCGGGGCGCGGAGAGGGCATCGTCCGCCGCGACGAGCTCATCCCGCGCGAGACGTTCCGGCCGGGCGACCGCATCCGCTCCTACCTGTTCGACGTCAGGAGCGAGGTGCGCGGGCCGCAGATCTTCCTCAGCCGCACCCATCCGCAATTCATGGCGAAGCTCTTCGCCTCAGAGGTGCCGGAGATCTACGACGGCATCGTCGAGGTGCGGGCCGTGGCGCGCGACCCGGGCTCGCGGGCCAAGATCGCCGTGATCTCCAACGATTCGTCCATCGACCCCGTCGGGGCCTGCGTCGGCATGCGGGGCTCGCGCGTGCAGGCGGTCGTGGGCGAGCTCCAGGGCGAGAAGATCGACATCATACCCTGGTCCTACGACCGGGCGACCTTCATCGTGAACGCGCTCCAGCCGGCCGAGGTCGTGAAGGTGGTGCTGGACGAGGAGGCCGAGCGGATCGAGGTCGTCGTGCCGGACGACCAGCTCTCGCTCGCGATCGGCCGCCGCGGCCAGAACGTCCGCCTCGCCTCCCAGCTCACGGGCTGGGACATCGACATCCTGACGGAGGCCGAGGAATCGGAGCGCCGGCAGAAGGAGTTCGTGGAGCGGACCGAGCTGTTCATGGCGGCGCTGGACGTGGACGAGGTTGTGGGCCAGCTCCTCGCCTCCGAGGGGTTCCGCAACGTGGAGGAGATCGCGGGCTCGGACCCGTCGGAGGTCGCCGGCATCCAGGGCTTCGACGAGGAGACCGGGGCCGAGATCCAGCGCCGCGCGCAGGAGCATCTCGACCGCATCGAGGCGGAGCACGATGCGCGCCGCAAGGAGCTCGGCGTCGCGGACGAGCTGCGCGAGATCGACGGGATCACGACGCCCATGCTCGTCGCCTTCGGCGAGAACGACGTGAAGACGATCGAGGACCTCGCGGGCTGCGCGACGGACGACCTCGTCGGCTACACGGAAGGGCGCGGCCCGGAGGCGGTCCGGACGGCGGGCTTCCTCGACGCGTTCGGCCTGTCGCGGGCGGAGGCGGAGGCCATGATCATGACGGCGCGCCTCCGCGCGGGCTGGATCGAGGCCCTGCCGGAGCCGGAGCTGGAAGCCGCCGAGGGTCAGCCGAGCTAGCGGGACCCGCGATGCCGCGAGCCGAGCCCGAGCGCACCTGCCTCGTCACCCGCGAGGCGCAGCCGGCATCCCGGCTCATGCGGTTCGTGCTCGGTCCGGACGGGGTCGTCGTGGCCGACCTCCGGGGCCGCCTCCCCGGACGCGGTGCCTGGCTGACGCCGACGGCGGACGCGCTCGGCGAAGCGGTGCGGCGGAAGCTCTTTCCGAAAGGGTTCAAAACGGAAGCCCGCGTGCCCGCCGACTTCGTCGCCGCCGTGGACGCGGCGCTCGTGCGCGAGGTGCGGGGAGCCCTGTCGCTCGCCAACAAGGCGGGCGCCGCCGTCGCGGGCTTCGCCAAGGTGGAAACGGCGCTGTCGCGCGGCGACGCCGCCGCCCTGATCCACGCGCGGGAAGCGGCCGAAGACGGCCGCCGGAAGCTCGGCGGGGCATTGCGCCGCGGGCCCGACGATCCGATATGGCGCGTATTCATCTTCGACGACCTGTCCGGCGACGATTTGGGCGTGGCGTTGGGGCGTGAGCATGTGATACATGCTGCCCTCCTCGCGGGTCCTGGTAGTGACGGATGTCTCGCGCGCTGGAATCGTCTCCGCGTTTTTCGCGGCGTCGACGGGGCGCCGGAGCGGCCGCGGGGTGCGGAGCAACAGCAGGGCGACGCCCGGATGGCCGGGCAGCAGGGCTAGAACTGTATGAGGGACACGAAGACCCCGGGCGACAAGACGCTGCACGTCTCCGCGAAGACGCTGTCCTTGCCGAAGCGCCCGGCCGAGCAGAACACGGTGAGGCAGAGCTTCTCCCACGGCCGGTCGAAGGCGGTCGTGGTCGAGACGGTGAAGCGCCGCGCGCCCTCGCCC
>CALMTJ010000080.1:1771-4312 GCA_937872715.1 uncultured Methylobacteriaceae bacterium | reverse complement strand
CGCCTGCGGCGCGACTCGGCCCTCCCCGCAAGGGGGAGGGCACACGTAGAGGTCTCACTTCGCGCCCGTCGCCTTTTGGTAGAAGCTCGGGTCGAACAGGCCGTCCAGCGGCGCCGCCTGGTCGAGCGTGCCGATCGAGACCTGGAAATCCTGCATCTTCCCGGTCGCTTCCACGATCGTGCGCGGGTCGACGACGAAACGGGAGGCGGGCGAGGTCAGCGCCTTGCGGATGGTGGCGAGGTCGACGATGCCCTTGCCGAGCGCCTGCTCCACGGACGGCGCGGCCTCGTCCGGCTTCTCCTTCAACAGCCGGTCGGCCCGCACCAGCGCGTCGACGAGGCCCTGCACCTCCGCCGGATGCGCGGCCGCGAAGGCGGGCGTCACGGCCACGACGGTGCCGGGCTGCGACGGGAACATCTGGCCGCCGGTCGCGACCAGCTTGATCGCCGGGTTGCGGGCCTGGACGATGGTCAGCGCCGGCTCGCGGATGGCGGCGCCGTCTACGGCCCCGGCCAGCACGGCCTGCTGGGTCGCATCGATGCCGAGCGAGACGATGTCGGCATCGGCCTTGTCTGCCTTCGCCACCTGCCAGAGCCAGTGCTGGAGCGTGGTGTTCGGTACGGAGCCCGGCGGCTGGGCCGCGAGGCGGGCGGGCTTGCCCTCCTTCGCCCGGAACGCCTTCAGGGCATCTGCGGGCGCCACGCCCGCCGCGAAATAGGGCGCGAGCTTCGGGCCGGCCACGAAGACCATCTCCTCGACGGCCGTCGCGGCGATCACCTTGGACGGAACGCCCTTCGACCGCGCGACCGCGAGCGGCATGACCCCCGCCACGTAGATGTCGATCGTGCCCGAGGCGAGCGCCTGGATCATGTTGGGGCCGGATTCGAAGGTCGTGACCTTCACGTCGAGACCGGCTTCCTTCGCCCAGCCCATGCCGTTGGCGACGAAGAGCGGTGCCGCGCCGACGACCGGGATCACGCCCACGCGGGCCATGACCTGTGCGGACGCCGGTCCGGCGGCGAGCGCGAGACCGGCAGCGGCGATGAGAGATCTGAGCATGGTCACCCCTTGTGTCGGATTTCACATAGGATGACGCCGTCGTAAATGAAACTACATGGCCTCGCCGGTATTCCGGTCAGCGGCCCTGCGAGTGGTACTCGTCGTTGGGCCGCATATCGACCGCCGACGCCATGCGGTTCGACATGTTGAAGAAGGACGCGACCGCAGCGATGTCCCAGATGTCGCGGTCGGAGAAACCCGCTTCGCGGAGGACGATGCGGTCGTCCTCCTCGACCGTGTCGGGCGCGTCGGTGAGGAGGACCGCGAAATCCAGCATGGCCCGGTGCCGGCCGGAGAGCTCGGCCGCCCGGTAGTTCATGACGAGCTTCTCGCCCAACACGGGGTCGCCGGAAAGCTGCCGGACCGCGGCCCCGTGCGCCGCCAGGCAATAAAAGCAGCGGTTCTGACTCGACACCGCGACCGCGATCATCTCCCGCTCGAGCTTGGACAGGCCGGAGGGCGCGAGCATCAGGTCGTTGTAGAGGCCGGCGAAGGCCGAGAGCTTGGCATCGTCGTGCCCGTAGGCGGCGAGCACGTTCGGCACGAAGCCGATCTTCTCGTCGCATTTCGCGAGATAGGCGAGGTTTGCCTCCGACAGTTCGCCTCGGGGGAGGTCGAGCGCCGTCGCCGCCTCGTCGCGCTGCGGGGCCGGGCGCTCGCCCGTCTCGGGTTTGGAGCTTCGGGTCTTGGCCATTCGCGTGTCCTCCTCGGGTCCGCGGGACCGGCATCAGCCCTGCGACCTTCGTCCTTGCGAGCGCAGCGTAGCAATCCAGCCCGCGTGCGCGTGTCCCCTGGCTCGCTTCGCTCCGCTCGCGATGACGGCCCGTCGCCGACGCCCGGCCCGGCCTCACGTCACACTTGGCGATCATTCCCGAGCGCGACGCCCCGTTCCGCGAGGAGCCGTGCCACGGCCTCGCGCAGCTCGGGCACGCCGAGGCCGGAGCGGCTGGAGGTGGGCAGCACGACCGCTCAGGCGGCCGGCCGGCGGGCGATGGCCGCCGCCGTCGCGGCGAGGCGCCGCTCCATCGCCGGGCCGGCGAGCTCGTCCGCCTTGGTCAGCACGATCTGGTAGGAGACGGCCGCCGCGTCGAGCCCGTCCAGCACCTCGCGGTCGTTCGGCTTCAGCCCGTGGCGGGAATCGATGAGCAGGTAGACGCGGCCGAGGCTGGCGCGCCCCCGAAGGTATTGGTGGATGAGCCTCGTCCAGGCGCCGACCTTGTCCTTGCCGACCGCCGCGAAACCGTAGCCCGGCATGTCGACCAGCCTGAACCGGCCGCCGATCTCGAAGAAGTTCAGCTGCTGCGTCCGGCCCGGCGTGTGCGAGGTCCGGGCCAGCGTCTTGCGGCCGGTGAGGGCGTTGACGAGGCTCGACTTGCCGACGTTCGAGCGCCCCGCGAAGGCGATCTCGACGGCGCCGATCGGCGGAAGGCCGTCGACGTCGGAGGCCGCGACGGCGTAGGCGTAGGCCGTCCCGACGGCGGC
>CALMTJ010000080.1:0-1761 GCA_937872715.1 uncultured Methylobacteriaceae bacterium | reverse complement strand
ACTCGAAACCGCGCAGGAAGTGGTGATGACCACGGCGGCCGGCCTCGGCGAAGCCGTCGTCCCCGCCGGCCGCGTCGCGGCCGGGCTCGTCCCCGCCAGCCCGATCCGAGAGGCCCCCGCTCACGAACCCTTGACGGCCGCCGCCGGCTTCTTCGCGAACATGCCTCGCAGGTTGTCCCACAGCTCCACCTTCACGCCGTTGCGCCGCATGATGATGCTCTGCTGGGCGACGGACAGGGAGTTGTTCCAGGCCCAGTAGATCACGAGCCCGGCCGGAAACGAGGCCAGCATGAAGGTGAAGATCAGCGGCATGTAGGAGAACATCGCCTTCTGCACCGGGTCCGGCGGCTCGGGATTCATCTTCATCTGCAGGAACATCGTGATGCCCATGATGATGGGCCACACGCCGATATGCAGGAAGGAGGGCGGCGCGAAAGGCAGGAGCCCGAACAGGTTGAACAGCGAGGTCGGGTCCGGCGCCGCGAGATCGCGCACCCAGCCGAAGAACGGGGCGTGCCGCATCTCGATCGTGACGAACAGGACCTTGTACAGCGCGAAGAAGACCGGGACCTGGATCAGGACCGGCCAGCAGCCGGCGACCGGGTTGATCTTCTCCCGCTTGTAGAGCGTCATCATCTCCTGCTGCTGCTTGACGCGATCGTCCTTGTAGCGCTCCCGGATGGAGGCCATCTCGGGCTGAACCGCCTTCATCTTCGCCATGGAGACGTAGCTCCGGTTGGCGAGCGGCACGAACAGGAGCTTCAGGCAGAAGGTCACGATCAGGATCGAGATCCCGAAATTGCCGAATAGCCGGTAGAAGAAGTCGAGGACCTGGAATAGCCGCTTCGTGATGAAGTAGAACCAGCCCCAATCGATCAGCCGGTCGAAGCGCTTCACGCCCAGCTGCTCCTGGTAGGCGTCGACCTGCGCCACCTCCTTCGCGCCCGCGAAGATGCGCTGCCCGTATTCGGCTGAGGCGCCGGGCGCGATCGTCTTCGGGTCGGCGAGCGTGGTCGCCTGGTAGATGAAGGTCGGCCCGTCCTGGCGGGAGGTGAAGCTGCCCTGGTACGGGACCGCCTGGTCCGGCAGTACCGCGGCCGCCCAGTACTTGTCCGTGATGCCGAGGAAGCCGCCGACCGCGCCGTTCCACAGCTTGCCGCGCGTCGTCTGCCCCGGGATGATGCCCTCCTTGTCGAGGGCGTCGTACTTCTCCTCCTGGAGGCCGTGGTCGCCGACGACGCCGATCAGCCCCTCGTGCAGGACGTAATAGCCCTGGGTCGGCGGCTTTCCGTGCCGCGAGATCAGCCCGTATGGGTAGAGCGTCGCCGGTGCCGAACCCCTGTTCTCGACGCTATCCTGTACGGTGAACATGAATTTGGCATCGGCGGAGATCACCCGCCGGAAGAGCAGGCCCTGGCCGTTGTCGTAGGTGAGGGTGACCGGCTTCTCCGCCGTGAGCGTCTGGGCATCGGCGCTCCACAGGCTGTCGGCGCCGGGAGCGCCCGGGCCGACCCAGCCGAACTCCGCGTAATACGGATTGGCGCTGCCGGAGGGCGACAGGAGGACGATGCGGGGCGAGAGGTCGTCGACCGTCTCGTGGTAGCCCTTGAGCGAGATGTCGTCGATCCGGCCTCCCTTCAGCGCGACCGAGCCGGCGAGCGCCGGCGTGTCGACCGCGATCCGGGGCGAACGCGCCAGGGCCGCCTCACGGCGCTCCGCGGCCGGGACGCCGCCCGCGCCCGGCCGCGGAGAGCCGTGAGG
>CALMTJ010000079.1 GCA_937872715.1 uncultured Methylobacteriaceae bacterium | reverse complement strand
GCCCGCACCTCCTCCAATTCCAACAGGCTGCGGGACGTGGGCGAGGAGGCGGGCGTGCCGTCCTACCTCGTGGCGGACGGCAGCGAGGTCGACCCCGCCTGGCTGGAGGGAGCGGAGCGGGTCGGGCTGACCGCCGGCGCGTCCGCGCCCGAGGTCCTGGTCGACAGCGTCATCGAGGCGTTGCGCCGCATCGGGCCGCTCGAAGTCTCGGTCCTGGACGGGACCGAGGAGAACATCACCTTCAACCTTCCCCAGGTCCTGCGGATTCCGGACGCCGTCCTGCCGGCAGCCTGACCCCTTTCAAGACGAGGCGAGTGCACGTGGGAATCCCGATACGCCAGGTCATCGATGTCGGCAGCTACGTCGTCCGGCAGCACCTGAAAGGCGTCAAACGCTACCCGCTCGTGCTGATGCTCGAGCCGCTCTTCCGCTGCAACCTGGCCTGCGCCGGCTGCGGGAAGATCGACTATCCCGACGAGATCCTGAACAAGCGCATCTCCGTCGAGGACGCGCTCGGAGCCGTCGACGAGTGCGGCGCGCCCATCATCGTGATGGCGGGCGGCGAGCCGCTGATCCACCGCGACCTGCCGAAGATCGTCCAAGGCATCATCGCGCGCAGGAAATACGCGATCGTCTGCACGAACGCGCTGCTCCTGGAGAAGAAGATCGACGATTACAGGCCGTCACCCTACTTCACCTGGTCGATCCACCTCGACGGCGACGAGCAGATGCACGACAAGTCCGTCTGCAAGGCGGGCGTCTACGACAAGGCCGTCGCCGCCCTGAAGCTCGCCAAGGAGAAGGGCTTCCGGGTCACGATCAACTGCACCTTCTTCAACGACGCGGATCCCGAGCGCGTCGCGAACTTCTTCGACACGGTGACGGCGCTCGGCGTCGACGGCATCACGGTGTCCCCGGGCTACGCCTACGAGCGCGCGCCCGACCAGAAGCACTTCCTGAACCGCGCCAAGACGAAGGAGATCTTCCGCGGCGTATTCCGGCGGGGGCAGCGCGGCAAGAAGTGGGCGTTCAACCAGTCGTCGATGTTCCTCGACTTCCTGGCCGGCAACCAGACCTACAAGTGCACCCCCTGGGGCAACCCGACCCGCACCGTGTTCGGCTGGCAGAAGCCCTGCTACCTCCTCGGCGAGGGCTACGCGAAGACCTTCCGCGAGCTGATGGACGACACGAACTGGGACAATTACGGCGTCGGAAACTATGAAAAATGCGCCGATTGCATGGTGCATTCCGGCTTCGAGGCCTCCGCCGTGCGGGACACGATCCGGCGCCCCTGGGCGGCCGCGAAGGTCGCGCTGTTCGGGATCAACACCGAAGGCCCGATGGCGCCCGAGATCTCGCTCGAGGGACAGCGGCCGGCGGAGTACGTCTTCTCGCGGAACGTCCAGCAGAAGCTGTCAGAGATCAAGGCGCAGAAGGTCGTCCAGAAGGCCGCGAACGCGGCGTAGCGTCCGGAACGCGGCACCCGCGTCCCGCGCCGTCCTGATCAACGCCGGGATCTGGCCGGGATCGCGAGCGAGGCCGCCGAGCACGCCGAGGATGTCGACCGACCCGTCGGGCCGCATGGCCGCGGCCGCCACGAGCGGAAGGTCCCTGTCCGGCCCGTCCGAGATCACCCGGAGCGCCGCGAACGGAAGGCCGTGCCGCGCGGCGAACACCGCGGCGACGTGCGATTCCATGTCGACGACCGCGCCGCCCGTCTCGGCCCGGAGCCTCGCCTTCTCACGGGCCGTGAGCAGGGGCGTGTCGCTGCCCGCGAGCGACGCGTCGGAGTGTTGCTCTCCCGTCGCCGCCAGCCTGTCCGCCCAGCGGGTGCGGATGCGGTCCGACGTCGCGTAAGCCTGTCCGTCGAATAACACGGTTCTCGGGAGGGCGATCGCGGCCACCGGCAACGCGGGATCGAGCGCGCCGGCCAGCCCGAAGCTCACCACCGCCGCGCAGGCTGCCGGATCGAGACCGGCCAGCTTGTCCGCGAGTCCGGCGCTTCGTCCACCGCCCGCCACGGCGGCGACGCCATGCCCCCGCGCGATGCGGGCCTCCTGGCTCAGCCCGCAAACGACGATGATGGTGTTGGCGGGCATCCGTCGAACGACCCGAACGGGCTCACCCACCTATCTCCGCCGGCTATTTCGGATCGGGTCCGTACCTGCGATCGAGAACGTGGCTTTGATGGCGGAAGTAGATGATGGCGACGAAACCTATCACGAGCGCTGCGATGGCCGGGAGCAGGAGGTGAAGGTCGGACACTCGATCAGTCCTCGCTGCGAAGGAAAGCCAAGACGGCTAGCGCCATGGACATGTAGTGCCGCGGCGATCACGACGGAAGTCCATTGGTAGATGCCCAGCTTGGCCGTGTCCTGCATGACAGCAGGATGAAGGCACCGACCAGCGTCGCGATGCCGGCATTGTTCAGGAATGTGGCTGTCAACCTCAGGCGCTCGTTGAAGCGCTTAGTGGTGAGGCGGCGAGCGAAATCCGAACTCACCCTCTCGGCCTGCCTCTCACAGCCCCCAGACGACCTCTCGCGAGTTCGAGCGTTTGAGGTTGCGGTAGCGGGCCATCGCCCAGAGCGGGAAGTATTTCGCATATCCGTGATAACGCAGGTAGAAGACGCGCGGGAAGCCGCCGCCGGTGTAGTCCTCCTCGGGCCAGAGCCCGTCCTCCTCCTGGGAGGCGGACAGGTAGGCGATGCCGCGGGCCACGGCCGGGTGGTCCGCTTCCCCGGCCGCCATCAGCCCGAGCAGCGCCCAGGCCGTCTGAGAGGGACGCGAGGCGGCGGGCTCGTAGCCGCGGTAATCGAGCTTGTAGCTGTCGCAATCCTCGCCCCAGCCCCCGTCGGGGTTCTGGATGGAGAGGAGCCAGCCGACCGCCCTGCGGACCGGCCCGTCCCCGCCGTCGACGCCGGCCGCGTTCAGCGCGCAGAGCGCCGACCACGTGCCATAGACGTAGTTCACGCCCCAGCGGCCGAACCAGCTCCCGTCCGGCTCCTGCTCCTTCAGGAGATACCCGACCGCCTCCCTCATGCGGGTGCCGTCCTTCGGCTCGCCGAGCTGCGCCAGCATGCCGACGCAGCGCGCGGATACGTCCACGGTCGGGGGGTCGAGCAGGGCGCCGTGATCGGCGAACGGGATGTTGTTCAGGTACTGGTAGTCGTTGTCGATGTCGAAGGCGCCCCAGCCGGCGTTCCGGCTGCGCATGCCCTCGATCCACTCGTGCGCCCGCGCGATCGCCTCGTCGTTCAGGCCGCCCTCCGGGCGGCGGCCGCGCAGCCGGTCCATCATCATGACGACGGCGGCCGTGTCGTCCGTGTCCGGATAGTGGCCGTTCCCATATTGGAAGGCCCAGCCTCCGGGCCGCAACCCCGGCCGGCGCTCCGCCCAGTCGCCCACGATGTCGAGGATCTGGCGCGGACGGAGCCAATCCGCGGCGGCGGCGGCGGCGTCCTCCGCCCGGGGATCGCCCGTCTCGAGGAGCGCGTGGGCGGCGAGCGCCGTGTCCCACACGGGCGACACGCAAGGCTGGCAATAGGCCTCGTCGTCCTTGACGACGAGCAGCTTCTCGATCGATCGCCGGGCGGTGGCACGGTCCGGATGCGTGTCCGGGCAGCCCAGCGCGTCGAACATCATGACGGAATTGGACATGGCCGGGTAGATGGCGCCAAGCCCGTCCTCGCCGTTCAGGCGCTCGGTCGTGAAGGCGATCGCGCGCGCGATGGCGCGCCCGCGCGTTCGGGCCGGCCAGAACGGCTCCGCCTTCTTCAGGGCGCGGTCCAGGACGTCGAAGAACAGCTTCCAGCCCGGATGGGCGTGGCTGGGCCTCGGCGGTGGGGGAGGGGCGCCCGGGCCGGCGAAGAGCTCGGCGACGTGGATGTCGCGCGGGTTCCGGGCGCGCGGCTTCAGGACCTGGAGCACGAGCATCGGCACGATCACCGTCCGGGCCCAGTAGGACATCTTGGACAGGTGGACCGGGAACCAGCCCGGCAGCAGCATCATCTCGACCGGCATGGTCGGGACCTCCGACCAGGACAACTCGCCGTAGAGCGCGAGCTGGACGCGCGTGAACACGTTCGCGGCTCGCGCGCCGCCTCGGGCCAGGATGGCCTCGCGGGCACGCCGCATGTGCGGCTCGCCGGGATCGTCGCCGATCATCTTGAGCGCGAAATAGGCCTTCACGGTCGCGCTGATGTCGAGCGCGCCGCCATGGAACAGCGCCCAGCCGCCATGCGGGCCCTGCCTCCGCCGGAGATAGGTGCCGATCTTGCGCTCGAGCGCGCCGTCGGCCGTCTCGCCGAGATAATGGACGAGCAGGACGTATTCGGACGGGATGGTGGCGTCGGCCTCGAGCTCGAAGCACCAATGGCCGTCCTCGCGCCGCGCCCTGAGGAGCGCGTCGGTGGCCGCGACGATCCGCTCGTCCAGGCCGGCGGGCAGCCGGTCGAGGGGCGCCCCTTCCCGGAGCGGGGACATGAAGTTCACGGCTACGCCTTTGACACGAAACGGGAAAGCCCGGTATCGCCGCGTTGCAACACCTCCGCCGCCTTCTCCCCGGACCGTATCGCGCCTTCGATGGTGGCCGGCAACCCGGTGGCCGTCCAATCCCCGGCGAGAACGAGGTTCCGCAGCCCCGTCCCGGCCGCCTCCGGACGCTTCCGGTTCTGGGCGGGCGTCGCCGCGAAGGTGGCGCGCCGTTCCTTCACGACCTGCCAGCGCGGGAGGGGCCCGAAGAGCCCCGCGACGGCCGAGACCTCGCGCCAGATCGCGCTCGCCAGCTCCTCGCGCGGGGTGTCGAAGAGGCGGTCGCCGGCGCTGATCGTCACGGAAAGCCGGTCCGGATAGGCGAACAGCCATTCCGACAGGCTGCCGACCATGCCGAGGAGCGGCGGCAGGCCGGGAGGCGGCGTCAGCCGGAAATGGCCGTTGACGATCCCACGGAACTCGTCCGGCGTCCCGATGCCGGGCAGGAGGTCCCCGGCCACCCAGGCCGGGACGGCGAGG
Organism: uncultured Methylobacteriaceae bacterium; assembly: GCA_937872715.1. Taxonomy (GTDB): domain Bacteria; phylum Pseudomonadota; class Alphaproteobacteria; order Rhizobiales; family Beijerinckiaceae; genus Enterovirga. Next base: position 1,611 of record CALMTJ010000079.1, on the reverse strand, counting down.
ACGACGGCATCCTCCGACCCGAGCTCCGTCGCGCCGTCCGTCGTCCGGAGCGTCCGGACGGCGCCGCCTTCCGCCGCGAGCTCACGCACCCGCGTGCCGAGCCGGATCTCCGCGCCCCGCGCCACGAGCCAAGCGAGGGCCGGGTCGACGAAGGCCGCCGAGAGCCCGCCGGTCGCGATCACGGGCCGGGAGGCATCGCCCCCCGCCGCCAGCGTCTCCCGGATCACGGCGGCCGCGAGGCCGGCATCCGACTCGGCCGGCTCGGTGTTCATCACGGCCAGCAGAACCGGCCGCCAGAGCCGGTCCCAGAGTGGCCCCGCGCACCGCATCGTCTCGCCGATCGTCGCCCCCGGCCGGGCCGCGAGCAGCTTGCCGAGGGCGAGATACTCGGACGCCCGCGTCCCCGGGACGCGCCGGCCGGGAACGAGGATCCACCAGGGCAGCCGGCCGCGGTTCGGCCGGACGCGCCAGCGCTCCCCCGTGCCGAGATCGGCGAAGTCGAAATCGGGCGACGGAAGCTCCGTGAGCGCCCCGGCCCCGCCGGTCAGCTTCGCGTATCCGAGCGCTGACGAGTTGGCGGAGAGGAGGAGGTGGTTGCCGTTGTCGATGTCGAGATCGAGCGTGGAATCGCGGTAGGAGCGGCAGCGTCCGCCGGCCGCCTTCGCGGCCTCGTGCAGCACGACCTTGCGGCCGCTCTCCGCGAGCCTGACGGCGGCGCTGAGCCCCGCGATTCCGGCTCCGACGACGTGGACGGTGCCGGCGCTCACGCGAGGCCGTGCCGGAGGAGCGCCACGAGGAGCCGGAGCTTGCCGGTCCGGACCCGCGCGCGCGGCGGGTGGAATCCGCGCGCCAGCGTCCGGTGCAGGACGGACCGGTACGCCGCTTCCATGAGGCGCGGCGCCCGCACCGCGCGGCGCGGCTGGCGCGACATGATCCGGTCGGCCTCCGCGTAATGGCGCTCGGCCCGCTCGCCGACCTCCCGGCACGCCCCGTCGAGCCCGGGATGAGCGAGCACGGCCGCCGGGCCGAGATCCGTCATGCCGGCCCGCTCCAGCGCTTCCCTCGGGAGGTAAAGCCGGCCGATACCCGCATCGTCGTCGACGTCCCGCAGGATGTTCGTGAGCTGGAGGGCGCGGCCGAGATGATGGGCGAGGAGGTCGGCATCCGCGCCCTCCACCCCGAAGATGCGGACGGACAGCCGCCCGACCGCGCTCGCCAAGCGGACGCAGTAAAGGGCGAGAATTGCCCAGTCGGGCGCGCGGATATCCGCGGCGGCGTCCATCTCCATCCCGTCGACGACGTCGTGGAAATCCTGGGCGCGGAGTCGGAAGCGGGTCGTGGGCGCGGCGAGCGGGGCCGTGTTCGGCCGCACCTCGCCGCGGAACAGGGCGTCGATATCGCCGTGCCAGGCCTGGAGGGCGGCCCTCTTCGCGGCCGCCGGGTCGGTCCCGTCCGCGATGTCGTCGACGACCCGGCAGAAGCCGTAGACCGCGTACATCGCCTCGCGCTGCGCCTTCGGCAGGATGCGCATGCCGAGATAGAAGGAGCTGCCGGCCGCCGGCTGTTCCCCGGCATTCGCGGCGTTCTCCGGCGCGGGGTCCGTCACCGGGC
>CALMTJ010000078.1 GCA_937872715.1 uncultured Methylobacteriaceae bacterium | reverse complement strand
TCGGCAGCATCGCGGGCGGGTTGTGCTGCGCGTGCATGGAGGCCGCGACCTTGATGGAGGCGAGTTGGGCGGGCGTGGTGCCGAACTCGTGCATGTGCCGGTTCGCGACGAGCCCGTACATGGTCGTGACCTGCGGCTCGAACGGCGCCTCGAACGGCACGTCGGGCGCCGCCGTCGGCGGCAGCTTGGCGTTCATCTGGCCCGACGCGCGGGGCCGGCCCGCGAGCGTGATCAGCGCGACCGAGCATTTGCCGGCCGCGATCGCCTCCGCGGCGTGGCCGACGGCCAGCACGTAGGCCGAGCCGCCCGTATCGGTCGAATCGACGTGTCGCGGCCGCAGGTTCAGGTACTCGACCATGCTGAGCGGCCCGAGCCCGGGCGCGTCGCCGGCGCAGAAATAGCCGTCGACGTCGTCCTTGGTGAGCCCCGCATCGGCCAGCGCGCCCCGGGCCACCTCCGCGTGGATCTGCGCGAGCGAAAGCCCGTCCGCCTTGCGGGTCGGATGCTCGAAGATGCCCGCGATATAGGCCTTGCCGGCGATGCTCACCGTCGCTCCCGACCCGAGTTGCGCAAATGGTCAGTCCATTATAGGTACCGGACTGTCAATAGGCGGCCGGGAGGGTGGACGTGACGGACGCGCCGGCAACGATCCGGGTCGGCGCCCGCGAGCGGACGCGGGAGGACGTTTTCGCGGCCGCCCGGCGGGCGGCCGCCGGCTTCGCGGCGCTCGGGGTGCGGGAAGGCGACACGGTCGCGCTCCTGCTCCGAAACGACTTCGCGTTCCTGGAGGCGACGCAAGCCGCGAACGCGGTCGGGGCCTACACGGTGCCGCTGAACTGGCATTCGCGGCCGGACGAGATCGCCTACATGCTGGCCGATTGCGCGCCGCGCGTCCTCGTCGTCCATTCCGACCTCCTCGAGCCGGTCCGGAGCGTGCTTCCGGACGGGATGGCCGTCCGGGTCGTCGAGACTCCGCCGGACCTCGCGGACGCCTTCGGTCTCCCTGATGCAGCTCCGGGGGCCGGCGACGTGGCCTGGGAGGAGTGGCTCGCCGGCATCCCGCCGTCCGAAGAGCCGCCGCGCCCGCCGCGCGCCTCCTTCATCTACACGTCCGGCACGACCGGGCGTCCGAAAGGCGTCCGGCGGCTCCCGGCCGACCCCGCCCAGGCGGCCGCGATGCGGACCCTCTTCCGCGAGGTCTATGGCTGCCGGGAGGGAATGCGCGGCTTCGTCGGGGGGCCGCTCTACCACGCCTCGCCGAACGCCTTCGCGCGGCAGGGGCTCGCGGTGGCGGATCTCCTCGTCCTCTCGACGCGCTTCGACCCGGAAGGGCTCCTGGCCGACATCGAACAACACCGGCTCACGACGCTCGTCATGGTGCCGACCTTCTTCGTGAAGCTCCTGAAGCTGCCTCCGGAGGTCCGGCGCCGCTACGACCTGTCCTCGCTCGAATGGGTGATCCACACGGGCGCGCCGTGCCCGCCGGCCGTGAAGCGCGCCATGATCGAGTGGTGGGGGCCGGTCCTCGTCGAGACCTATGGCGGCACGGAGATGGGGGTCGCGACCGTCTGCACCTCGCGGGACTGGCTCGAACGGCCCGGCACGGTCGGGCGGGCGGCGCCCGGCGCCACGGTCAGGATCCTGGACGAGGCGCGCCGGGAGGTGCCGGCCGGCACGAGCGGCGAAATCTTCGCCCGCACGGCCGCCTATGCCGACTTCACCTACCATGGCCGCGACGACGAGCGCCTCGCCGTCGAGGCGGACGGCCTCGTGACCTGCGGCGACGTGGGCTACCTTGACCGGGACGGGTTCCTGTTCCTGAACGACCGCAAGCGCGACATGATCATCTCGGGCGGCGTGAACATCTACCCGGCCGAGATCGAGGCGGTGCTCCACGGCCATCCGGCCATCCGGGACTGCGCCGTGTTCGGCGTGCCGGACGAGGAATACGGCGAGCAGGTCTTCGCGGCCGTCGAAGCCGAACCCGGCGCCGTCCTGTCGCCGGACGACGTCCGGCGCTTCGCCGGCGACAAGCTCGCGGCCTTCAAGGTCCCTCGCACGGTGCGGTTCTACGAGGCTCTACCCCGGGAGGAGAGCGGCAAGATCTTCAACCGCCGGCTGCGCGACCCGTTCTGGGCCGAGCGCGACCGCGCCATCTGACCCGACCCGTCCTTCGCCTTCCCGGAACCGCCTCCCGTGCCGCTCGATCAGACCCGCCTCATGTCGCTCGCCGTCGCGGATCGCCGCTTCTCCTGGGGAGACCGGGAGACGATCCTCTACGGGC